>PDQD01000025.1 GCA_002747695.1 Flavobacteriia bacterium | reverse complement strand
ATGTCAGTCTTAAAATAATCACCGTCAACCAATGTTTTTGACCTGTTTTGGACAATTTCATAAGGGATTTTTGGTGATTTATGATAATCATAATCTATCGCATCCAGCGATTCTTCTATGTGTAAAGTTCTGGATTTTCCTTGATCATCAGTTCTGTCCCAATCATAAAGTCTGTAAGTAACATCGCTACTCTGCTGTATTTCTGCCAGTAGAATACCACCACCTATACTATGTACCAAGCCGGGGGTAATATGAAACACATCACCGGCTGTCACCGGTTGTTGATGCAAAACACCCGGCAATGTTTTGTTTTGGATATGTTCCAGCAATGTTGCTTTGTTGAGCTCCTGATTGAACCCCAAATAGAGTTTGCTGTCCTTATCCGCCTGAACAATATACCACATTTCCTCTTTCCCCAGACTGTTGTGCCGTTGTTGCGCCAGAACATCATCAGGATGCAACTGTACACTCAAATCCTCACGGGCATCAATAAACTTGATTAACAAGGGAAATGTTTTGTTGTATTTTTTATAAACCTTTTGACCTAATAATTCCTTGGGATATTCATCAAGAATGTCCTGCAAGCTTTTGCCTTTCATAGCGCCATTGGACACTACGGACACAAAACCTTCTATGGCAGAAACCTCCCAACTTTCACCTACAGAATTACTCACCGGTTGTTTATGCAATACACTATTCAATAATGTACCGCCCCATATTTTTTCTTGCTGTATGGGTGTAAATTTTAATGGATATAACTGTGACAATACCTTATAATTTTGACCACAAAAATAAAACTTCTACTTTAATAAGCGTATATAATATCCTATCAAACCCAAAGCCGCAACCACTTGAAGCCTATCTTAGCCTTTCACTCTCCACTTTTTTAAAGTTGGTAAAGAGCTCAATCATTTTTAAGAAAGCATCGACCAGATCTTTGGTTTCTAACAATATACTGAAATAAAGTTTGGCATTCTTTGGACTGGTTTCTTCTACTCTTATACGTTTCACCTGATTATTGATTAAGTCTTCAATATAAGTGAACAAACTTGTTTTCTCGACCAGTAAAATATCCAGTTTCGCAAACTCCTGACTCTGGAAAATATCTTCAATCGCCAATAACATATCATCCAATTCAGTCTGTATCTTCTGCAAATCAGCTAATTGAGACGATTTAAGTTTCTTGTGGTTATTATTAACGTGATTATAACTCGCCGTTGATATATAATTAATAGACTGAGAAATATCCTGAATATACCTCAAAATCAATATATAGAACTTACTACCTCTCAATGATGGATCATCATCAATAGATTTGATATAATAGAACAGCTCACTTTCCAGCCTTTCTACTTCTGTTTCCAGTTTATCGACGTGTTTTTTGTTCTTTTTAAGTTTGTTGAGGTCATGCGCACTTAAATCTATATATACATTGGCATACAATTTTCTTACCCGCTTGACGACTTCTGAAATTTTATCTGAACTTTCATCTATAACCTGTTTTACGCTTTTGTTTAATGCGTAATCATAGTTCTTCTGCTCCCGTTTTTCTTTTTCTTTGTTTTTAAAGTTGATGAAATTTTTGAAAATAATTCCAAAGACCAGAATAAGCAACAAGGCTACAGCTGTTATTTTACCCAGATAAATGATATAGACAAAGGTTCCTGAAACAATAAAAGCTATAATAGCGGTCAAAAACCAGCCGCCTATAACATTAAACACACCGGCAACCCTGTAAACGGCACTCTCCAAGCCCCATGCCCGGTCTGCCAGGGAAGTACCCATGGCTACCATAAATGTAACATAAGTAGTCGACAATGGTAATTTCATGGATGTAGCAATAGAAATAAGAATTGCCGCCATCACCATATTAACCGAAGCTCTGACCATATCAAAGGCAGGCATATTGTGTTTTTTATCCAGTGGCAAATCAATCACAGGCTTCTGAAATCTACTATCGACGTATTTGATCCAGGATTTAGGGAATATTTTTTCAACTGTATTATTAAATGCATTAGCCGCACGTACCACTACTCTTGAAAGGTCATTAGGATGAAAACGCTCTGCCCCTTCTGTCTGACGCGCTAAGTTAATCTCTGTTTCAGTTACTTTTTTGGCTTTTTTAGACAACCATAAAGTAACCACCATAATACCACCTGCTAACAATAAGAGGTAAGTATTCGTTGGTACTTTACCGGACAGTGCCGTCATTTTAAGCTCAGTCGCCAAAGACCCGGATTCCTCTAAAATAAAATATGAATCCAATGCTGTAATAGGCACCCCTATAAAATTGACCAAGTCATTACCGGCAAAAGCCAATGCCAGAGAAAATGTACCTAAGCCTATAATAATTTTAAGCAAATTGACTTTGGTTAAAAGTAGTGTTATATACCCCAACAAAGTCCAAAAAACAAAGCTTCCAAGCAAAATCACAAACTGATAATTATCCATCACATCTTTTAAAGAAACATATAATGAACTTCCTTTGATACCTTTTATAATGATAAAATAGACGATAGCTGTAATGGCTAAACCTGCAAAAATAGCTTGTAATAACTTACTTCTGGTCTGAAAACCGTAGGAATAGACCAAACGGGAGAAAAACATCACAATAGCCCCCACGGTAAAGGCTACGACCACCGAAAGAAAGATACCCAGAATAATCTCCAGAGCTTTACCGGAATTAATATATTTACCCAGATCTGACAGGGTTTCCGCATCATTGACGGACACTTTTATAAATGCCATAATAACCGCTGCACCCAATAACTCAAACACAATAGACACCGTCGTTGATGTAGGCATCCCCAGCGTATTAAAGACATCCAGCAGTAATATATCGGTTATCATAACCGCCATAAAAATATACATCAATTCATTGAAGTAGAACTCTCCGGGCACAAAAATACCTTTCCTTGCCACTTCCATCATACCACTGGAAGTTGCCGCTCCCAGAAATATACCTATACTGGCAATAATCATAATATTTCTGTACTTCAATGCTTTTGAACCAATAGCAGAATTTAAAAAGTTAACCGCATCATTACTAACCCCTACCACCAAATCTAAAATAGCCAAAACGCCTAAAGCAACGAGCATCAAAATATAAATATCATTCATGTCTGAGTAATTTTAATTAGTCAATGCAAAAATATTAAAGGCTATGTTAATCCAATGTTACTAAATTGTATTTTTTTTAACAGTAAATTTAAGCAAGTAAACACCGATAGCACACAAACAAAACACCTTAAACAGTTGAATAAGAGAATAATAAACCTAAATCAACAATACAAAACACGTTATTTGTAATTTTGATTGACCAGATAAACCGCAATGAGAATAAACAAGCCGGCTACAATCTGAGGTAAATGAATGCGTTCGCCATCTGCCAAACCCCAAAGAAGCGCAACCACAGGAATGAGGTAAGTGACTGATGAGGCAAACAGCGGACTGGACAATTGCACCAATCTGTTAAAAAATATTTTTGCCAGGGCTGTCCCTATAACTGCCAGAATAGCCACATATCCCAAAGACGGTAAGACGGCAGATTGATTGAAATCAATCTCAAAAAAACCTGACTGAATCAACACAATGATTGCCGGAACAATAGCAATACAAAAATTACCCACCGCAATAGCTACGGCATCGAGATCTGATAAATATTTTTTTAAGACATTGACATTGACGGCATAGCCTATACTCGCCAAAACAATCAACCAGGCATAGGCATAATTATCAAGAGGATTCAACCTGGCGCTTTGCATAATGAGAAATACCGTAGCAAACATCCCCAGAAAAACCCCAAATACCTGTTTCTTTTTAAAGACAAAACCAAAAAACAAAACCCCCAATAAAAACGTATTAAGCGGAGTCAATGAATTCAAAATAGCAACTATACCACTATCAATATGTTCGATAGCATATGTGAATAAAAAAGCCGGCACAAATGTCCCTGCCATAGCATTAATAAACAAAGGAATAAAGTGTCTCCGTTTAATCAGCAAAACCTTCCTGCCCACAAACATCAACAAGACAAAACCGGCAATAATCACCCGCAATGCACCTACCTGAATAGGTGTCAGTGTAATTAATGCCTTTTTCATTAGAATAAAAGAACTGCCCCAGACTATGGCAAGCCCGGCAAGCATCAACCATTTTTTATCAAATGTTTTCATTCGCCTTGTAAATACCAAACAAAAATATCGTTTTCTGCAATACCTCACACAGTCTTTTCAAACTTCATTTTGACCAATGTTAAAAACTTATCAGAAAAATATTTTCAGTTCCATTCATATTTTCTACTTTTGCCAAAACCTAAAGGTATGCATCAGACAAAATATATTTTTGTAACCGGTGGCGTTACATCATCATTGGGAAAAGGTATTATAGCAGCATCGCTTGCCAAGTTACTTCAGGCACGCGGTTATACCGTAACCATTCAAAAATTAGACCCCTATCTCAACATAGACCCCGGAACTTTAAATCCTTATGAACACGGCGAATGTTACGTTACTGAAGACGGCGCTGAAACTGATTTGGATTTAGGACATTACGAGCGTTTTTTGAATACACCGACGTCTCAAGCCAACAATGTTACGACCGGAAGAATATACCAGGCCGTTATTGACAAAGAACGCCGGGGGGATTTTCTGGGCAAGACGGTACAAATCATCCCACATATTACCGATGAAATAAAATACAGGATAAAATTACTGGAACAGAATCACAACTTTGATGTCGTCATTACAGAAATAGGCGGCACCATAGGCGACATAGAATCACTGCCTTACATTGAAGCCGTACGTCAATTGATTTGGGAATTGGGTGAAGATAATGCCCTAGTCATTCACCTGACCTTACTCCCCTATCTATCTACAACCGGAGAGCTCAAAACCAAGCCCACCCAACACTCTGTCAAGATGCTGATGGAAAGCGGGATAAGCCCGGAAGTTTTGGTGTGTAGAACAGAACACCACATCACTGATGAGATTAGAAACAAATTGGCTTTATTCTGCAATGTAGAGAAAAAAGCCATCATAGAATCCATAGACGCGGAGACTATTTATGATGTGCCTCTGTTAATGCATGAAGAAGGTTTGGATCAGGTCGTATTGGAAAAATTAGGTCTTTCAACAGTTAACGCACCCCAGCTGAAAGAATGGAATGAATTTTTATACAAGTTTAAAAACCCTAAACGCCACGTAAAAATAGGGTTGATAGGAAAATATGTTGAATTAAAGGATTCCTATAAATCCATAAGCGAAAGTCTTATTCACGCCGGTGCCTCTAATGACGCAAAAGTTGACATCCAATGGATACACTCCGAAGATTTAAAACCTACAGAAGTTCCTGATTTACTCAAAGATTTACACGGGATTATCGTAGCACCCGGTTTTGGTGCCAGAGGTATAGAAGGCAAAATAAGAGCCGTACAATATGCCCGTGAAAACAATATTCCGTTCTTCGGTATTTGTCTCGGCATGCAAATGGCCGTTATAGAGTTTGCCAGAAATGTGATGAACTTAAAAGATGCCAATTCTACGGAGATGGACTCTTTGGCTACTGAGCCGGTTATTGATTTAATGGAAGCTCAAAAATCCATTAAAAACTTAGGCGGCACTATGCGTCTGGGCGCTTGGGATTGTGTCCTGAAACCACACACGACAGTTGCTGAGGCTTACAAACAAGAAAAAGTAAGTGAGCGTCACAGACACCGTTATGAATTTAACAACGATTACCTCAAGCCCTTTGAACAAGCAGGTCTGAAAGCCTCGGGCTACAATCCCAAAACAGGATTGGTAGAAGTGGTAGAAGTTGACGGACATCCTTGGTTTGTAGGGGTACAATACCACCCTGAATACAAGAGTACGGTACTCAAACCACACCCGTTGTTTGTGGACTTTGTCAAGGCTGCATTAACCCATCAAGAGGCTCACAAATAAGGTTGAAATCAACAGTTTAAAAACTATACATTCAATCTCAATACAGATGGCGCTGTTTGGTCGTACTTCAACACACGTTTACTATGGCTACCAGTGAAATACCGGATTGGCAATGACACAGATGCTACGCGTAAACTACATTTAACGGCAATTTAGCAAACACAGGCAGATACATGCCTTATTTTTACTATTTTTGTAACCTTTAATTTTTTAAAACACCAATAAGGACTTATGGAGCAGAAAAAATTTGATGTCAATAGTTTACTTGGATTTATATTGATGGGAGCCATCATCATGTGGATGTTTTTCAATCAAACCAAAAAAACACAAGAGGCACAAATAAAACAACAGGAAGAGCAACACATTGCCGATAGCATTCAAAAAGCCCAAGCCGGCACAAAGGTCTTAGACTCTTCAGCACAAGTCAATCATCAGCCGGAGACAATTGTAACCGATTCTTTAATCAACAAAGACCTTAGGAATCAATTGGGCGTTTTTGCTTACAGTGCTCAGCTACCTTCAGCTCAGGAAAACACCACCTATATAGAGAATGACGTGCTGAAAATAGGCGTTAGTAATAAAGGGGGGCAGATTACTTCTTTATTACTCAAAAAATTCAACACCTATGATGGAAAACCGATGTACCTGATCAATGAAGGTAATGCCAACCTTAACTTACAAATAGCGACAACAGGTCAAAAAACACTCAACACCAATGGCTTGTTTTTCCAACCGCAATTAACAGAAAAGGATGGTTTCCAGTCTTTATCAATGAAGTTAAAAGTATCCCCTACGCAGTATCTGGAATACATTTATACACTGAAACCATCAGATTATCTGATAGACTTTGACATCCGTTCTCAGGGACTGGAACAAGTGATCAACACCAGCCAACCGGTCAATTTCAATTGGGATTTAAAAGCCTTTCATACAGAAAAAAGCATCAGGTATGAGAACCAATACACGACTTTGAATTACCGTTTTGACGGTGATGACTATAAAGAAGTTACGTCTGCCAAAAAAGACAAAGAAAAAACCATAGAAGAGGTTACCTGGATTTCTTACAGACAGCAATTCTTTAATTCAATTTTAACTACAGATAAACCCTTTAAAAAGATAAATGTAGTTGTTGAAAATATGGTTGAAGACGAAGATAAAGACACCCTGTTCACCAAAGCGTTTCAATCGACAATACCTTTGACCGCCAACAACGGTAATCTCAACGAAAACTGGCAGTTTTATTTCGGCCCGTCAGATTACAATGTCTTAAAAACCTATGAAGGCAAGCATTTTGAACGTTCTGTCAATATGGGTTGGGGAATTTTCCGCTGGATCAATAAGTACTTATTTATTCCTGTATTCAACGGATTGAAAAGCATTATTGGCAGTTATGGATTGATTATCATTCTAATGACCATTGTTGTACGTATTCTTATGTCACCATTGGTTTATAAATCTTATCTGTCCAGTGCCAAAATGAAGGTGTTAAGACCGGAAATGGAAGAAATCAACGCCAAATATCCGGGTAAAGAAAATGCCATGAAACGCCAACAAGAAACCATGGCACTTCAAAATAAAGCCGGGGTCAGCATGTTGTCGGGTTGTATTCCCGCACTCTTGCAGATGCCTGTATTCTTTGCCTTATTCAGGTTCTTCCCTGCTAATTTTGACCTGAGACAAAAAAGCTTTTTATGGGCAGACGATTTATCATCTTATGACAGTGTATTAAAATTACCTTTTAAAATTCCAATTTACGGCGACCACGTGAGTCTGTTCCCGCTATTGGCGTCTATTGCTATTTTCTTTTATATGAAAATGTCACAAAGCCAACAAGCCAATATGCAACCGCCCCAACAAGAAGGTATGCCGGATATGCAACAGATGATGAAAGTGATGCTCTATATCTCCCCCATCATGATGTTATTCTTCTTTAATATGTATGGTAGTGGTTTGAGTTTGTATTACTTTATCTCCAACCTGTTGACTATTGCCATAATGTTTGTCATTAAAGAATATGTGATAGATGAAGATAAAGTTCATGCTTTGGTTCAAAAGAAAAAAGCAGAAGCTCCAAACCGTAAGAAAAGTGCTTTCAGACAACGTTTGGACGAAGCCATGAAACAAGCTCAGGAGCAGCAAGAACGCCAAAAGAGAATGAAAAAATAATATTTTTCACCAGCCCCGACAGAAATCGGGGCTTTTTTTTTGATACTACTCATGTTGTATAATATTCCTTTGAATTCGCCTAAGGAAATTTATCGAACGGCTTTCTTTATACCTCAAATTGCTTAAATTTGACTTTTAATTTTTTTCAGACCTTGAAGTACAAGATAGAATCCATAACCAATACCATCATCAGTGGTGATACCGTAGAAGAGTTAAAAAAAATTCCTTCACAATCTGTTGACCTTATCTTTGCCGATCCGCCTTATTTCATGCAAACCGACGGTGCATTAATCAGGGCTGAGGGGACTAAATTCAGTGGGGTTGAAGATTCCTGGGATAAATTTGACAGCTACAAAGCTTACGACACTTTCTGTGAACAATGGCTGTCAGAATGTAAACGCATTTTAAAGGACGATGGTTCTATTTGGGTGATTGGCGCTTTCCAAAACATCTACCGAATAGGTTATATCATGCAAAATCTTGGGTTTTGGATACTCAATGACGTGGTTTGGGCTAAAAACAATCCGGTACCGAATTTTAAAGGCACCCGTTTTACCAATGCTAATGAGACCTTGTTGTGGTGTAGCAAAGATAAAAATGCCCGTTATACGTTCAACTATAAGACCATGAAACAACTCAATGGCGGTAAACAAATGCGAAGCGTATGGAATTTAGGGATTTGTATAGGTAACGAACGCTTAAAAGACGAGAATGGCCAAAAAATTCATTCCACACAAAAACCTGAGCAATTATTAGCCTATGTCATTTTATCTTCTTCCAAACCCGGACAAATAGTATTAGACCCGTTTATGGGCACAGGTACTACGGCGGCAGTTGCCAAACACACCTTGAGACAGTATATAGGTATAGAACGGGAACAACAATATATCCGGGCTGCAGAACAAAGGCTGGAATCGGTAACACCGGATCACAACAATGACTTGTATCTCAATATACCGGATAAAAAACAACCCAGAGTTGGGGTTGATAAACTGATAGCTTCAGGCTATTTACAAACAGATGAGTTACTATACGATAAAGCGGGTAAGAATGCTGTACGGTTAACCGCCAACGGTCATGTGTCTTTGGGTGATAAAACATTATCCATTCATAAAATGTCTGCCTTGATTTTAGGCAAAATCAATCATAACGGGTGGACGTATTGGCACGTCAAACGTCAAGGACAGTTGGTCTCCATTGACGATCTGAGACAAGACTTTCGCAAGGCTCTGGAACCTTAAATCATAAAGGGTAATTAGCCGGGTTGGTTGACAGGTTAGCGTTGAAAAACCTTATAGCCGGAAAAGTTCTATAAGCAAGCATCTGTCATCAGGGAGTTGTGGCGACTAAAAAACATCAAACTATGAGCTATATTAAAATCTCAGACAACCATTATGACTGCACACAATGCCCTACCAGATGTGATGGTAAGAGTAAACTCAATTACCGGTTTGAAGATGATGTCGCTTTTGCTGAAGAGCAGGAACAGATGATTATCGATTATATCAATACCAACACCGGATACCAAGCGGCTAAAAGTCACAAAGACGGTTACCCGGATATTGAAATCTATCACAAAGATGGTTCGCTGCGCTCATATCTGGAAATCAAAGCCCAGAGGCGAACTTTCATGATGGTCAAAGAGCGTTTGCCCCAAGCAGACTTAGTGCCTTCAGAGACTTTGGCGCTTAATCTGAGTGATTTATTACGTTATTTTAAGATTGAAAAAACTGAACAAATACCTGTTGCCATTCTTTGGGTTCTGACCGACAGACCTTGCGTGTTGCACCCTGATGAGCAGCATTTTTATTATCAGCATTGCCGTGTTCTACAGACTATTTACAACAAGTATAAACACAAGCGCCGGTTCAGGCGTCAATCCGGTAAAGGAGACATCGTCAACGGGGAACATAAAGGCGTCGTAGTCAATTATCACTTTAGCCTTAACGAGTTAAAACGATGGATGATTTAGAGGCTGTCATATCGATTTTAAATCAGATTTACTAAAACAACCTTTCTGATGTAGTAACTTTTCAGGGATATTCTACACCAACTAATCCTTTTGAATAATTTGCCCCAAGGCTTTAAAGAGTTCACCATCGGAAAGTTCTGCGCCTTGTTCTATGAGTTTAAATAATTCCAGGTTACGTTCATTGACGTAATTTTTTGTGCCTTTGAGGTATTCTATAAAACGGGAATTCGAATTGTTGATAAACCACTCAATACCTTCTTCCGTACGCAGGTCATAAGCCGTATTATTGACTTGTACCATAATCCTGTTGATTTGGTTGGGTTCGCAGTGGAATAGATTGATGGTTTGTTCCGCATAATGTTCCAGATATTGGGTGCGGTTTAACACATCCTCCCAGACCAAATCTGAAAATTGTTCTAAAAAAGTGTCTACTTGTTTTAAGTCATTGGATTTTATACGATCCCAAGCGGCTTTATCAATACCGTTTGAGGCAAGGAAAGTCGCAAATTCTTCATGCAGCGCTTCAAACTGCTCTTTAGATAGTAGTCTGTATTTCATGTGTTTATTTTTTCTTGTTGTTTAATGGTCACCTATAACCTTTGATATTTAAAATAATCATGCCTCAGCGTGTTTAATGATGATTATAAACCTGTCGATCTCACAGTATCAAAAACTAAAACCCAACAACCTTAGCTGTTACACATCTTAGGTTGACATCAACATTCATTTATAGAACCGGTACTATCATTGATATTTTCCCGAACCTTTCAGCAGACCTTAATAAAGTGGCAAAAATACGTTATTACAGACGAAATTCCTTGATTTTCTGAAGAGAAAAATTATTTAATTTCAAAAACAAAAAAATGTTTGGTCAATTAAAAAATTTTATATGTTTACACCGTACAAAATCAACATCAATTAAAGACATTATTTTAGTCTAAAGAGAAATCAAAAATGTCTATGGTCGTTATAAAAAATATTGCTGGTCTAATAAAACCTATGAGCATTGTCATTATATCTTCTTTAATAATACAAATGAGGGTATAGTTCTTTCATTTATACTATAGGTTATTTATTATTTTACAATTATCTTACGATTTATATTAAATGAAAATACGCTATACAGATTTAATCGATCAAACATTTTACTACCCACAGGAAGAATTTGAAACCAAGAAAGGGAATTTATTCTTTCATGGTATAAATTTGATGCAACTAGTTGAGCAATATGGCACACCGCTTAAGTTTAATTATTTACCGAAAATTTCTGAAAACATCCAAAAATCAAAACAATGGTTTGCAGAGGCGTTTAAAAAATTAGATTATAAGGGCACTTACAACTATTGTTATTGCACCAAGAGTTCGCACTTTAAATTTGTTCTTGATGAGGCTTTAAAAAACGATATTCACATCGAAACCTCATCGGCGTTTGATATTGACATCGTCAACAGTTTAAAAAAAGAAGGCAAGCTGACCAATGATAATTATGTGATATGCAACGGTTTCAAACGTGAGGCTTATATCAATAACATTACAGACTTAATCAACAATGGGCATCACAACTGTATTCCTATCATTGATAATTATGAAGAACTCGATCTGTTGACTACCGGTATCAACAAGACCTTTAAAGTGGGGATCAGAATAGCCTCAGAAGAGGAACCAAAATTTGAATTTTACACATCCAGATTAGGTATCGGTTATAAAAACATTGTCAATTTTTACCGAAATAAAATTGAGAGTAATGATCAGGTTGAACTCAAAATGCTACATTTTTTCATCAATACGGGCATTAAGGACAACGCTTATTATTGGAACGAACTTCATAAATGTATGCGGGTATATGTCAACCTTAAAAAGATATGTCCTACACTGGACAGTCTGAACATAGGCGGTGGGTTTCCCATCAAAAACTCATTGGGTTTTGATTACGATTATGCATATATGGTTGAGGAAATCATCAACCAAATTAAACTGGCTTGTGATGATGCCGGCGTCCCAGTTCCACATATATTTACTGAATTTGGCTCTTTTACGGTAGGTGAAAGTGGTGGTATGATATACAAAGTACTGTACCAGAAAAAACAAAATGACCGTGAAAAATGGAATATGATTAACTCTTCTTTTATCACTACATTACCGGATAGCTGGGCCATCAATAAACGCTTTATATTACTGCCAATCAACAGGTGGAATGACACTTATGAACGGGTCTTACTCGGCGGTCTTACCTGTGATAGCGATGATTATTACAACAGTGAGCAACACATTAATGGTATTTATTTACCTGTTTACAATGCTAATAAACCTCTATATATAGGCTATTTCAACACAGGGGCATATCAAGAGAGCATAGGCGGTTATGGGGGCTTGCAACACTGCCTTATCCCTCAGCCGAGGCATCTTTTGATCACAAAAGATGATGCGGGAAATATTATCACGGAAATTTTTAGAGAACGACAAAACGAAAACGAATTTTTAAATATATTAGGTTATGAACAATAGAACCTTTGCAGGAATTCCTGAAGCAAATGCGCAACCGGGAACTTCAAAAATCGTATTAATTCCGGTAACCTATGATGGGACAAGTACCTATCAAAAAGGGGCTGACAAGGGACCGGAAGCTTTTCTTGAAGCAGCTGAAAACATGGAACTTTATGATATTGAAACCGGAACAGAAGTCTTTCAGGAAGGCATTTATCTTGCAGAAACCATAGACGAAGCATCATCCCCTGAAAACGTGTTTAAAAAGGTTTACGAAACGACCAAGGCTTATATTAACAAGAAAAAATTTGTAACCTTATTTGGGGGTGAGCATTCTATATCCATAGGTGCCATAAAAGCCCATTATGAGCACTATGACAATTTGACTGTATTACAAATAGACGCCCATGCAGACCTACGCAAAACTTATCTCGGCAGTCCTTATAATCATGCTTGTGCGGTGTATGATGCCAGTCAGAATACCAATTTGATTCAAGTTGGGATTCGCAGCATGGACAAATCAGAGGTCTCTATTATGGATCAGGAGAAAGTTTTTTTTGCGCATGATATGCTGTATAATGAGGGTTGGATGGAGGATGCCTTGGATCTTATGACCAAAAATGTTTATATCACCTTTGATTTGGACGCACTCGATCCATCTATACTCCCCGGCACCGGTACACCCGAACCCGGTGGTCTGATGTGGTATGAAACCCTTGAATTTCTTAAAAAAGTAATGACCGAAAAAAATGTTGTGGGTTTTGACCTTGTAGAGCTCTGTCCCATACAGGGGAGCAAAGTTTCCGAATTTTTAGCCGCAAAACTTTACTATAAAATGTTGAGTTACAAATTTGCACCGGCAGAAGACCCCGAAGAAGATGAAGATACTTATACAAACAATACATTTAAAATATCAAAGTTTAAAGACAGAGATGATTAAACATTTTTTCAGCATATAAATTGACAGTCCAGACCGGGCTTAAAACAACAGTTTACAATACTAATTCAGCCTGTAGCGTACCGGTACTGACAGTCATAATTAAATCATATAAGGAATACTACATATCATTTTTAAAAACCTATTCAAAATATGCAATCACCTATTTCAGATTTTATCAATAAGTATTTTTTACACTTTAATGCAGCCTCATTAGTTGATGCCGCCAAGGCTTATAAAGAGCAATTAGATCAAGGGTCAAAGATGCTTGTATCATTAGCCGGCGCTATGAGTACGGCAGAACTGGGCAAAATATTTGCCGAAATGATTCGCCGGGACAAAGTGCAAATTATTTCTTGCACCGGCGCCAATCTCGAAGAGGACATTATGAACCTTGTTGCACACTCGCATTACAAACGTGTTCCGGATTACCGTGATTTGACTCCACAGGACGAATGGAATTTGTTAGAAAAAGGATTAAACCGCGTGACCGATACTTGTATTCCGGAGGAAGAAGCCTTCAGACGTTTACAAAAACATATTTATAAAATCTGGAAAGAAGCAGAAAACAACGGCGAACGTTATTTCCCCCACGAATTTATGTATAAAATGCTATTGTCCGGTGTATTAGAAGACTACTACGAAATAGATCTTAAAGACTCGTGGATGTATGCCGCTGCTGAAAAAAACCTGCCTATTGTCGTACCGGGTTGGGAAGACAGTACGATGGGTAATATTTTCGCCTCTTATGTTTTAAAAGGAGAGTTAAAAGCCTCTACGATGAAATCAGGCATAGAGTATATGGCATTTTTGGCAGATTGGTACACTGAAAATTCAGACAACGGTATTGGTTTTTTTCAAATAGGTGGTGGTATCGCCGGTGATTTTCCTATTTGTGTTGTTCCGATGTTGTATCAGGATCTGGAACGTACAGATACACCATTTTGGAGTTATTTCTGTCAGATATCAGACTCTACCACAAGCTATGGGTCGTATTCCGGTGCCGTGCCCAATGAGAAAATCACTTGGGGGAAACTGGCTATTGACACCCCAAAATTCATTATTGAATCTGATGCAACAATTGTTGCCCCATTATTATTTGCATATGTCTTAAACATGTAATACTATTGCAGTGTTAAATCATTTCACTAACCTAATTTATATCGATTTTTTTTCAAATGAAGCGTATCATTGTTGACTATAGTAAATTGACCAAAGAAATTTTAGATCTTTTGGTAGAAAAATATCCCGATGGTTATAATGCGATGGATATTATCAACTTTAGAGATGCCAAAAAAAACCTTATTGATGCCATAAGAGTGGAAACCGAAGACACTATATACTTGGTTAAGGTCAGTAAAAAGTTAGAGAATTCCATGGAGGAACACGAAGTGGATAATGACAATGATGATTTTGATGATAACGATGATGATTTGATCTTTGATCAGGATATAGACATCAGTGAAGACCCTGATTTCGACAATTAGCATCTATCAAAAAACTCCCGAAAAACTTTAAAGCTTTCTCTATTTACAGCATACCTCAATAAACCGGGTATCCAATACCGGTCTTTTGAAGAACACTTGCGACTGCTTGAATGTAGGTTTATTTCAATCTAAACCGCATTTCAACCGGTAAATGATCTGATGCCTGAGCAAATGAGTTCATGACCCGTCCATCGACATAGTCAATGGTATTTGTAGAGTAAAAGATAAAATCTATACGTTTGAATGGATCAGCTGTATCATAGGTATTTTCATAACTGCCCGGTGTAAAAGCGGCATTACCAATATCTGTTTGGCTTAATATCTTATCTATCGCAGGACTCTCAAAGTCAGGGTCACTGTTAAAATCCCCTAACAATATGGTAGGATAGTCCTTGGCAAATCGATTATACAACGCTAAAACATCATCAGTATGTATTACCCGTGTAGGCTTGTCAAAAGCTTCCAAATGCACATTGATAACCTTAACCTCTCGACCATCAAGATTGACCGTCACCACTTGTGCCAAACGGTCTAAATAGAACGCATCTCTATAAAACGGATTATCCCCTACCCTTGGCAGAACAATACGCTCGTGTTCACTCAGCGGATACTTACTCAAAACAGACTGTCCGGAAACAACTTGCCCAAAGTTGGCCTTTAGCGGCCAATAAGGAAAAGGCACATAATGCTTATCCCAATTAATGGCCTTAGCAGCATAAGGATACCCCAACTTAGCAATTTCATCCTGTTGATCAACACTGTAAGAACGCGTGGCATCATAATCTATTTCCTGAAAAACAATGATGTCAGGGTCAGATAGTTCAAATTGGTCTAAGACCAAATTCATATTGGTTTCAAGAAACGCCTTTGTTCTTTCCACTGGCCGGTTATTGGTCATACCACTGAGGTAACCAATATTGTAAGTCACTATACTATATATAGAATCATGAGTGGTCACGGGCTTGTAATCATAGGTAATCATCTGCGCATAGTCCTCCTCCGACTGCGTGGGAGATGAAGCCCAAAAATAAAATATGACAAAGGCTATCAATGCTAAGGTACACAGGAATAAAATCCCTCTTAAAATTTTTTTCATAATCTTATGTATTAAAAATTATACCTCTGCTGAAAAAACACTAAACCCTGTATTGACCGTGTGATTAGCTTAACTTCAACTTGAATTTCAACTCAAACACCTTTAAAAGGGGAAAGTTTTATGCTTTAAATCATCTTATCAGCTCAGAGCAACCTTTGATATAAAGCTAAGACACTCCTACAAGACAACACTATTAGTCCACCGTTATGACTTTACCCGATTCAGCTAATAGGACAGGCGTAAAAATCTCTTGCCCTTCTGTGATAAATGGCTCTTTGTCTTGATAACGGCTGGAATAATGACCTACGACCAATTGCCCTACTTTTGCTTTTTTAGCAATGGTGGCGGCTTGTTTCACTGTACTATGACCGGTTTTTATCGCCAACTCCTCATGTTGATCCAAAAAAGTAGCCTCATGATACAGTAAATCTGTTTTATAAATCAATGGTATAATTTCAGGATTGTAAGAGGTATCACTACAATAAGCATAACTCAGTAATTTTTTAGGCGGTAGCGTCAGTTTTTCATTACTGACCACAGTACCGTCTGCCAATAAAAAATCCTCTCCTTTTTTAATCCGGTAATAATCGCAACGGGCTATTTCCGGATATTTCTTAATAGCATCAATATCGAGATTGCGCAAAACCTGCTTTTCTTTGAACAAATACCCATTGGTATAAACTCTGTGTTTTAAGGGAATGGTATAAACTTCTACTCTGTCATCAGTATAGATGAGTTCTGATGTTGTAGCTGTTAACTCGTGAAAATAAATGGGGTATGTTTGATGGACTTGCGAGACATCCATCATTAGGTCAACGGCTTTTTTAATGCCTTCCGGGCCGTACACATGAACTTCTTTTTGTCTGCCCAACAAACCCAAGCTGGACAATAAGCCAACCAACCCAAAAAAATGATCACCATGCAAATGCGAGATAAAAATATGTCCTATCTTACTGAAACTAACCTTGTATTTACGTAATTGCATTTGCGTTCCTTCGCCGCAATCTATAAGAAATGTATGATTGTTTATGTCAAGAACCTGAGCAGACGGATAAACATTTACCCTTGGGGTAGCAGAATGACAACCTAAAATAGTGAGCTTTAAACTCATTTAATAACCAGACGTTTTGAGACGACTTCTTGATCAGTCTGTAATGTATAAATATACATCCCCGAAGGAATATCTTCTCTTGTTAAGGTGATAGTATTTTCTCCTTCTTTCACATCGTTTTGAATTAAAAACACAGACTCACCAAGAATATTTTTCAGTTCAAACACAACAGTCTGAGAACTATCAGAATAAAATGTAATAGTTGTTTTTTCCTTAAAAGGGTTGGGCTCGGCCGTAACATGATTAATACTCTGTTCCGTTTCACCCATAAAATCATAGTCACTCTCAGTTCCGGTAGTTTGTCCTACAGCAACTGTGACACCAACAAGAAAAAACGTCAAGAGTAGTAAGCTCTTCATTGAAATAATTTAGGTTGTTAAAACCCTAAATCTCTACTAATTTCTTCCAATTCTATGATATC
This sequence comes from Flavobacteriia bacterium, assembly GCA_002747695.1. GTDB lineage: Bacteria > Bacteroidota > Bacteroidia > Flavobacteriales > Flavobacteriaceae. The sequence goes on along the minus strand of PDQD01000025.1, from coordinate 16,837 downwards.
CATAGCCTCAATCAATGTAGGAACAACGATTAATTCTTTCGGAAGACGATCTAGGTTTGCTTTTGGCGCAATAATAACAAAACTCGTTTGATTGTCATAATGTGCATTAGCATAGTTCAAAAATAGTAAAATTTCCGAATGTTTTAAGTTTGAAACCTTTGATAAGTCCACAATAATGTTTTTTTTGAAAAAACCGGGATAGTTTTTGTCAAAATTTGTGATAAAATCACTCAGACTTTCATTCTTTGGGCCACAGATGATGCTTTTTTCTTTGTTCATAATTTCATACATAACTATTTGGGTTTAATTTGTTCTGCTAACAGGTACAGCACAGCCATTCTGGTAGCCACACCGTTTTCCACCTGGTCCAGAATTATGGCTTGATCGGAATCTGCTACCTCAGAGGTTACTTCCACACCTCTGTTGATAGGTCCCGGATGCATAACCACAATTTCCTTGCCAATCTCTTTTAATAGATGCATGGTTACCCCATATAGTTGCGTGTATTCTCTACCGGATGGGAAATATTTTACATTCATACGTTCATTTTGCACCCTGAGGATGTTTGCGACATCACACCATTGCAACGCTTTTTTAAGATCGTATTCTACTTCCACACCCAGTGAAGGCATATGTTTGGGGATTAATGACGGAGGACCGCACACCTTTACTTTAGCTCCGAGAAGTTGTAAAGCATAAATATTGGACAAGGCAACACGTGAATGTAAAATATCACCAATAATAACCACTTTGACGTCTTTAAATTTCCCGAGTTTTTCTCTTATGGAATACGTATCCAGAATAGCTTGTGTAGGATGCTCATGGGTACCGTCACCGGCATTGATAATACGGGCATTGACGTGTTGGGATAAAAACTTGGCGGAACCCACATCCGGATGACGCATGACAACCATATCCACTTTCATAGCCAGGATATTATTGACCGTATCTATCAATGTTTCCCCTTTCTGAACAGAAGATGAACTGGCAGAAAAATTTACCACATCAGCAGAAAGACGTTTTTCCGCGAGCTCAAAGGATAATTTAGTACGTGTACTGTTTTCAAAAAACAAATTAGCTATTGTCACATCTCTCAACGACGGTACCTTTTTGATAGGACGGTTGATTACTTCTTTAAACTGATCGGCGGTTTCAAAAATCAGTTCCAAATCATTTTTGGTCATGCCTTTTATCCCTATAAGATGGGGTACACTGAGTTGCTTCATCTGATAAATTATTTATGTTCTGATAAAAAAAAACTGTTTAAAAAAACAGTTGATTATTTAATTTGTAATAATACCTTGTCATGATCACCGGTATCTGTCCATTGAACGGCAACACGCTCAGTATTAAATGCATCTACCTGTTTACCTTTGTAAGTCGGTTGGATGGGTAAATTTCTACTGAAACGTCTGTCAATCAAGACTAAAAGCTCAACATCATCCGGTCTTCCATAGTGATCTATGGCCGTAAGTGCTGCCCTGATGCTTCTTCCGGTAAAGAGCACATCATCTATTAAAACCACCCGTTTATGCTCCAAAACAACATTGATAGACGTTGTATTGGCTTCCAAAGGGGTGTTTCTACGCCTAAAATCATCTCTAAAAAAAGTGATATCCAACACACCGGTTTTCAAATCTGTCAGTCCGTATTTTTCCGTGAGGATTTTTACAATTTTTTCCATCAAAAACACACCTCTCGGCTGGATACCCACAAGGACTGTATTTGAAAAATCACCGTGTTTTTCTATCAATTCACAAGACAGTCTTTCGAGTAAAATAGCAATTTCTTTGCTGTCCAATATAACTTTAGGTTTCATATATAAACTGTGCTTTTAATTCTTCAAAAATAAACTAAACCTTTGTAATGGTCAAGTTTTTTCAATAAAATAATTAACACCTCCTTGTTAATAACTGAAAAAACAATCAAAATCGTATCAAGCACATAAAAAAAATCCTTTAAAACAAATGTTCTAAAGGATTTCTAATCTTTTATTTAATACACAGTCTTAGTGACATCCGCAGCCACTGCCACAGCCACAACCGCCACCGCCATGATGATGGTGATGATGTTCTGCTTGTGAATAAGCCTGTAATCTTCCTTGAATTAATTTTTCAATAGCTTCATCTGGATCTTCTTCTTTAATAACATAAGCTGCAATATTGAATTTCATTGCCAAATCATTAATCGCAGATTGCCCCATACCCTGAGTCAAAATAATATTGGCGCTCAATATAGGACTATCCTCTATTTTGACGTTTTGACTATGCAATACATTATGCAATTGCTGCTCTTCGGTCATCTCCAATACTGATTTGGTAAATTGACCATCCTGCTCTATATCATAGATAGCAAATGCCATACATTTTCCGGCATGACCTACTATTTTTCCACTCTTGTTAATTGATAAAGCTACTCTTGTACTCATATGAATTTGATTTGTTTAGATTGACATGCAAATCTAATAAAACTTATTAAAATTCAAAATTTTAGATAATTTACTTACCAGAGTCAGACCGGCTTTTATTAGAAAAGGCAAATCCCCCCCTTACGATTTTAAACGCCTTTTATTCACAAACCATGCTATCTCGTAAATAAAATCTCACGGTATTTACTCATTGGCCATACCTCATCATCTACCATCATTTCGAGTTTATCACAGTGGTATCTTATATCATTAAAGTAAGGGACAACTTCCTGGCAATAGCGGTTAGCCTTTTCTTCAACATTTTCCAACTTGTTGATATCACGCCTTTTATCTATCATATCATCTACTTTTTTGGCTATATTACTGATATGCGCACTGATGTGTTTGATTAAGCCCATTTGCTGTGATGCCACTTGCTCAAATTCACCGCCAAAGATGTCTTTAATATCCTTTACATTGGTTGTCAGTAAATTCTGATACCTGATAGCCACCGGAATCACGTGATTTCTCGCGATATCACCCAAAACTCTGGATTCTATTTGAATTTTGTTGATGTATTCCTCCAGTTGTATCTCATAACGGGCATGAATTTCAACATCATTCATAATATTCATTTCCTCAAACAACTTGATGTATTGGGGTTTAATCTTAGCTTTTAAAGCTTTAGGCGCAGTCTTATTATTACTCAACCCGCGTGAAACAGCTTCATCTTCCCATGCTTTACTGTAACCATCACCCTCAAACCTTATATCTTTTGACACTTTGATATATTCTCTCAACACATTGAAAATAGCATCATCTTTTTTCATACCGTCTTTCACCATTTGGTCAACGCTTATTTTGAAGTCTTTGAGTTGTTTGGCTACAATAGTGTTCAACACCATCATAGGATTGGCACAACTCGCACTACTACCTACGGCTCTGAACTCAAATTTATTCCCCGTAAAAGCAAATGGAGAAGTACGGTTTCTATCAGTGTTATCCAATAATATTTCGGGAATTTTACCCACAATATTCAGTTTGAGATCGGTCTTTTCCTGTGGAGACAGCTTACCTTTAGTAACATTTTCCAATTCATCTAAAACCCTCGTCAATTGCGAACCTATAAACACCGAAATAATAGCCGGTGGTGCTTCGTTAGCCCCTAATCTGTGGTCATTTCCTGCCGATGCTATAGAGGCTCTCAGTAATTCCTCATTGTCTCTGACCGCTTTTATTGTATTGATAAAGAAGGTCAAAAACTGTAAATTATTCATTGGGGTATGTCCCGGACTAAGAAGGTTTACACCTGTATCTGTAGCCAGACTCCAGTTGTTGTGTTTCCCGGAACCGTTAACCCCTTCAAAAGGCTTTTCATGAAAAAGCACCCTGAAATTATGTCTCTTAGCTATCTTATCCATAATATCCATCAAAAGAGCATTATGATCGACTGCCAGATTAATCTCCTCAAAAATAGGTGCCAACTCAAATTGCCCGGGTGCGACCTCATTATGTCTGGTCTTTACAGGGATACCCAGTCTCATAGATTGGTATTCCAAATCCCGCATATAAGCCATAACCCGCTCCGGAATAGAGCCAAAATAATGGTCATCCAATTGCTGTCCTTTGGCCGGTAAGTGTCCTAAAAGCGTTCGACCCGTCAGTTTGATATCAGGTCTTACCTCTGCAAATGCAGAATCGATTAAGAAATACTCCTGCTCCCAACCCAGCGTTCCTATAACCTTGGTGATTTTTTTATCAAAGTACTGCGCTACCGCTGTAGCATGACAATCGAGTGATTGTAAGGATTTTAACAATGGTGTCTTATGATCTAAAGCCTCTCCGGTATAAGCCACAAAAATAGTGGGGATACACAGTGTAGTTTCAAAAATAAATGCCGGTGATGTGGGATCCCATGCCGTATAGCCACGGGCTTCAAAAGTGTTCCGTATGCCACCATTGGGAAAACTGGACGCATCAGGTTCCTGTTGCACCAATTGTCCGCCGTTAAATTTCTCCATAGCTCCACCTTCCCACAACGACTCGAAAAAAGCATCGTGTTTTTCCGCCGTGGCACCTGTCAACGGCTGAAACCAGTGTGTGTAATGCGTAGCGCCTTTGGACAATGCCCAGGCCTTCATAGCCGAAGCCACCTGATCTGCTACATTACGGCTGATCTTCTTGCCTTTATTGACGGCGTCCTGCACACTGTTAAAAGCTTCTTTGGTCATCGTTTGACGCATAGAATCTTCATTAAAAACATCTACCCCAAATAAATCGGATTGTTTGATATGTTCGTATTGAAATTTGACAGGCTCACGCTTTACAGCAGTCTCTAAAGCTCTGAATCGGATAGTTGACATAGAAAAAAATTAAATATTAGTTAAAAAACCGTTTTATGTTGATAAATATTTACCCCTATTTTTATAGGGCAAATATAAACATATTCAATTAATAAAACCACAAAACCCTTGTTTTTTAGGGGTGAAAACATCACAATCAATAAATAAACCACAAAGAGGTATGTTTTTTTGAAAGTACCATATTTTTCTAACAATCTGTGTTAAGATCAAATAGCCAAAAGATGGTCGTTATTTGAGATAGATTATTTACCTTTGTACTCATAAACAATTGAAAAACTACAAAATATGTCAGCAAGATTAGATGTGATTACTCAATCACTTAACAACAAAGGCATTACTCCCCAAAGAATCATTCACAATCCCACTTATGACGAGCTTTACCGACATGAGCTAAATACAGATTTGGAAGGTTATGAAGTAGGTATGCTTTCTAATTTGGGGGCTGTAAATGTAAACACCGGAAAATTTACCGGTCGTTCGCCTAAAGATAAGTACATTGTTAAAGATGATGTTACCAAAGACAGTATCTGGTGGTCTACAGAAGCTTCGCCCAATGACAATAAGCCTATCAGTACTGACGTTTGGAATGATTTAAAAGGCACCGTACAGGAGCAACTAAACGGCAAAACGCTTTATGTAGTTGACGGTTATGCAGGCGCTAACGAAAACGCCCGGTTAAAGGTACGCTTTGTTATGGAAGTAGCCTGGCAAGCTCATTTTGTCAAAAACATGTTTATAAGACCTACTGAAGAAGAATTAGACAACTTTGGCGAACCTGATTTCTGGGTTTTCAATGCGTCTAAAACAACCAATCCTAACTGGGAAAGACATGGTATGAACTCTGAGGTGTTTACCGTATTCAACCTTACTGAACGTACGCAACTCATCGGTGGCACATGGTATGGAGGCGAGATGAAAAAAGGTATTTTTGCCATGATGAACTACTATTTACCGCTACACGGTATTGCTGCCATGCACTGTTCTGCCAACGTAGGTAAAGATGGTGATGTAGCCATTTACTTTGGTCTATCCGGTACAGGAAAAACAACCTTGTCCACAGATCCTGAACGTGCACTTATAGGTGATGACGAACACGGCTGGGACGATGAAGGTGTCTTTAACTTTGAAGGTGGATGCTATGCAAAAACCATAAATCTAGATCCTAAGGCTGAACCTGAAATATACCAAGCCATAAGAAAGAATGCATTATTGGAAAATGTCGTATTGGACGAAAATGGTAATGCAGATTTCTCAGACGGTAGTATTACTCAGAATACCAGAGTATCCTACCCTATTTATCATATAGATAATATTGTAAAACCTGTATCAAAAGCGGGTCATGCAACAAAAATCATATTTTTAACCGCTGATGCCTTTGGTGTCTTCCCTCCGGTTTCTATTTTAACACCGGAACAGGCTCAATACCATTTCTTATCAGGATTTACAGCCAAACTGGCAGGTACTGAACGTGGTGTTACTGAACCTGAACCAACATTCTCCGCTTGTTTTGGTGAACCGTTCTTATCGCTTCACCCAACTAAATACGCCGAAGAATTGGTTAAAAAAATAGAAAAACACAATGCTAAAGTCTATTTGGTTAATACAGGATGGAATGGTACAGGCAAACGTATTTCTATTCAAAATACCAGAGCTATCATTCACGCTATTCTCGATGGTAGTATAGAACAAACCGAAACAGAATTCACACCGTATTTTAACTTGGAAATACCTAAGGCGTTAGAAGGCACTGAGACAAAAATTCTCAACCCTATAAACACTTACGAAAATCCTGAGCATTGGCATAAGAGAGCCATGAATCTGGCAGAGATGTTTATTAAAAATTTCGAAAAATATACTGACACAGCACATGGAAAAGCGCTGGTAACCGCCGGTCCGCAGATACTTTCACATGCTTATTAGAACAGTAGCATTTATAACAGATTCTCACATCGACCACCCGGTTTCCAAAGAAAAAGGGGTTAACACGCATAGAAATTGGGAACTTATAGCAGAGTCTATCAAAGCACACGCTGTAGATTTTGTGGTCTTTGGAGGAGATATAGGGGATTCTAAAATACTCGACTATTTCTTTGAAACATTTGAAAATTTTGGAATCCCTTATTATTTTATCTTGGGCAATCACGATAATTACAACAAGCTCAAACCCTATATCAAACATTCATTAGCGACCAACAGCAATGAATTGTTCTATACTTTTGCCGACACTGACTATCAGTATATTTTTTTGGATTCTTCCCGAGCTCATGTCAGCCAATTTCAATTGAACTGGCTTAAAGACACTATAGAACAATCATCTTTACACCCCGTCATTTTTATACACCACCCTGTTTTAAAAGTCAACACCAGAGTTGATATTGATTATTCGTTACAAAACAGAGATGACATTGTGACTCTTTTAAACAGTTTTGATAAACAGTTTCAAGTATTTTGCGGTCATTACCATACAGAAGATTACAGTTCACAGCAAAATATTGAGCAGTATGTTACGCCATCAGCAGCGTTCCAATTCCCACAAGCTACTGATCAGATTTTATTTGACACTTCAAAGTTTGGTTATCGTTTGATAAGATTGGATTCAAATACTGTAGAATCTAACGTCAAGTGGTTTGCTATACCTTAGCAATTAAAAATCTTTAAGCACCTGATACAATTTATGCACAGGTAAGCCCACGACATTATAGTAACTGCCTTCTAAACGTTCAATCCCAATATAGCCCAACCACTCCTGAACGCCATAAGCTCCTGCCTTGTCAAAAGGCTTGTAAACACTCACATAATACGACACTTCATCCGGGTCAAAAACTTTAAAATAAACACTGGTACAATCTGAAAAAACGACTTGTTTATCGGGTGATTTCACACATACAGAGGTGTAAACTTCATGTTTACGACCGGACAGTTTTTGTAACGTCTTTACGGCGTTATCAGCATCAATGGGTTTTGTCAAAGCCGTACCTTCTGACCAAACTATGGTATCCGCCGTAATGACAATATCATTGGCATCAAGTTGTTTAAAAGCATCGGCTTTAAGTTGTGACAGGTAATCTGTTATTGCCTCTTTGGTCAAATAGCCGGGATATTGTTCTTCCACCTCAATCGTCTTTACGGTAAACGGAATATCCATTCCTTTCAGCAATTCGTGACGTCTGGGGGATCCTGAGGCTAAAATAAGCCGTTTGTCCTGAAACTTACGTTGAAGAATGTTGGTCATAACAGACTTAAAGCTTAGTATTAAATTTCTTTTTCACCCTGTCCAAAGAACGCTTTTGGTCACGTTCTTTTATATCATGACGCTTGTCATGCATTTTCTTACCTCTACACAAGGCTATTTCCAGTTTGGCGTAGCCACCCTCGCTGATATACAGCCTTAACGGCACGATGGTCATACCTGCATCACGTGTTTTTCTATACCATTTTTTAAGTTCATGCTTGTTGAGCAATAATTTTCTTTCGCTTCGCGGTCTGTGGTTATAATAATTACCATTATCAAATTCCTGAATATACATATTGATTACAAACAGCTCTCCGGCATCATTAAATTCACAATAGCTCTGTGTAATACGGGCTTTACCTTCACGAATAGATTTTATTTCCGTGCCTTTCAGCACCATACCTGCAGTATAACGTTCTAAGATTTCATATTCAAAAAACGCTTTTTTATTTTTGATATTGATAGTATTTTGTTTCAATGGTATAAAAGTTTTGACCTGTGCAAAAGGCAAAACTAATCATTTTTATGTAGTTTTGCATCATGGCAAAAAAATCGCGAAAAGCATCCAAAAAATCCAGACCGACATTGAGTCGTCAGTCCCAATTTGTTTTGAGCATCATACTCATGCTTATAGGGGTTTTAATTTTTGTTGCAATCACCTCATACTTAGCTACATGGCGGGCTGACCAAAGCATTCTTTCAGAATTATCCGACAAGCAGGTTACGGCTAAAAACTGGCTGGGAAAACTCGGTGCACACCTCAGTCATTTACTGGTATTTAAGGGGTTTGGGATTGCATCTGTTATTATTCCTGTATTGATTTTTTTAGGAGGCTGGTTTATCTTTTTAAGATTGAAACGCTCTCGATACATCACCATCCTTGTCTTTGGTCTTATTAGTATGGTATGGCTGTCTGTTCTTTTAGCCTCTTTGCCATTTTCTCAATCTGTCTTTTCAGGAATTACAGGTTTAGAAATTGTCAATTATTTGAATACTTATATTGGACGTATCGGAACCATAGGGTTACTATTTATTACGCTGGCTTCTGTTTTGATTTTCCGGTTTAAATGGCTTCCGGAGCATTTACTGGCATTATTCAATCGTTCAAAATCCGGTGCTAACGACAATACTGTTACAGAGCAAGACATTCCGGAGGAAAAAACAGATGTTTACACCCCCAAAGAAGACATTATTGCAGACACCAATACGGCAACTACTCCCCCTATTGACCTTGATTTGACTAACACCACTCCCCTTGACACTGAACCTCAGAAACAGGTTTCAAAAGACTCTGCCACTGACAAGGGTAAAAAAGATGATGATGAACTGGAAATAGAAGTGAATGATACAGAAAAAGAAGAAGTGGTAGAAGAAAATCTTTCTGATCGTTTAGTTAAAGATTTTGGAGAGTTTGACCCTACATTAGACCTCAGTCAATTTAAGTTCCCTACACTGGATATGCTTAAATCTTATAGTGAGAGTATTGCTGTCAACCCCGAAGAATTACAACAAAACAAAGACCGCATAGTAGAGACACTCAACAATTATAATATAGGTATTTCGCATATCAAAGCTACCGTAGGTCCTACTGTGACATTATATGAAATCATACCTCAGGCAGGGATCAGAATTTCAAAGATCAAAAATCTGGAAGATGATATTGCACTCTCATTGTCTGCCTTGGGCATTCGTATTATAGCGCCAATACCCGGTAAAGGAACCATTGGTATAGAAGTTCCCAACAAAAAACCGACAATCGTCTCCATGCGTTCGGTCATCGCTTCTGAAAAATTTCAGAATGCCGAAATGGAACTGCCCTTGGCCTTGGGTAAAACCATTACTAATGAAACTTTTGTTGTTGACCTTGCCAAGATGCCTCACTTATTGATGGCAGGTGCCACTGGACAAGGTAAATCTGTAGGGATTAACGCTATTCTCACCTCATTACTTTACAAAAAACATCCGGCCGAAGTCAAATTTGTACTCGTAGATCCGAAAAAAGTAGAACTGGCACTCTACAACAAAATCGAGCGTCATTATCTGGCTAAATTACCCGATACAGACGATGCTATTATTACAGACACTACGAGAGTTGTCAATACCTTAAACTCTCTTTGTCTGGAAATGGATGAACGCTATAACTTACTCCAAAAGGCTATGGTAAGAGGTATCAAGGAGTATAACCATAAGTTTAAAACGCGTCAACTCAATCCTGAAAATGGTCACCGTTTCCTCCCCTATATTGTATTGGTGATAGACGAATTTGCTGACCTTATCATGACTGCCGGCAAAGAAATAGAAACCCCTATTGCACGGTTGGCACAGTTGGCACGTGCTATAGGTATTCACCTGATTGTCGCAACCCAAAGACCTTCGGTCAATGTCATTACGGGTATTATCAAGGCAAACTTCCCGGCACGTGTAGCCTACAGGGTAACAGCAAAAATCGATTCCCGAACCATATTGGATTCCCAAGGGGCTGACCAACTCATCGGTAAAGGGGATATGCTTTACTCCGGCAGAAATGAATTGATACGTTTACAATGTGCTTTTATTGACACACCGGAAGTTGAGAAAATTGTAGATTTTATTGGCTCACAACGCGGTTATTCAGATGCTCATATGCTTCCTGAATACATTTCTGATGATAGTGGCATGGGAATTGATATAGATATTGACGACAGAGATCAGCTATTTGAGGAAGCAGCCTATGTCATTGTAAAAGCGCAACAAGGTTCGGCATCACTGTTACAAAGAAAATTAAAATTAGGATACAACAGAGCCGGACGTATCATAGATCAATTGGAAGCTGCGGGAATCGTTGGACCTTTTGAAGGCAGTAAAGCCAGACAAGTGCTTATTCCTGATGAAATAGCATTAAAACAATATTTTGACAATGAGACAAACCATTAAAAACTATACCATGAAACCTCTATTCTTATTATTTATAGGTCTTTTATCTTTACAGATGACAGCCCAAGACAGTGGCAAATCCAAACAGCTATTGGACGAGGTCTCTCATACCATAGAGAATTATAACAACATCATACTTACCTTTGATTATGCCCTGGATAATGATCAGGAGAAAATTCACCAAAAAACCGGTGGAAAGATTTATGTCAAGGGCGATAAATACCACCTCAATTTTATGGGAACCGACCGAATCTCCGATGGCAACAGGATTTATAACATCATCCATGAAGATGAAGAGGTTTATATCTCTGACGCCAATGAAGAATCTAACGGGTTTACACCGGCGTCTATCCTGCATTTTTACAAAAAAGGGTTTCATTACACCTGGGGAAAACTACAAGCTGTAGAAGGTGTTAAAGTTCAATACATCAAATTGAAACCTATCAAAGAAGATGATATTGCTTATATCATGTTAGGTATAGACACCAATACCAAACACATACATTCTATTACCTATCACGACAAAAGAAATACAAAAGTCAGCATCAGGATAAGAACTTTTAAACCCAATGAAAATCTATCCCCCAAAGAATTCACCTTTGACAGCGCTAAGTATAAAGCGAAAAACTACAGCATTACAGAACTGTAATAGTTGAGGCGTAAGTCTTTATTTGTCTGAAAACATCAGAAATAATAAAAGCCCAAAAACTGCGTAAGTTTTTGGGCTGTTTTTTATGGTCAAATATAACTCCTTGTCTAAAACTCAATACCTCTGAGATACTTGAGCTTGTCTTCCCAAATACCCAACTCAAAGCTCAATTTTTCTATTTCCTTACGAATGTTTTTCAACATAGGATTACTTTCATCTGCATTTGAGAAGAATTGAGAGTTGGTCTCCATTTGTTGTTTCTCTTTACCTATATGGTCTATTTTCTTACGAACAAACTGTATCTCATCATTGATACGTCTCGTATCTTTTTGTTCCACCAACTGGTCAATATGAGTTTTATATCTCAACATTAAGAGCTTTGATTTGTCCTCTGAAACTTTGTCAAAATAAGGATCCAAAAACTTATTGAATTTCACATCAATATAACGTTGTTTTTCAGGTACAACCCCAAAATCTTTCCATGCATCCACATAAGACATCAGGGTTTCCAAATCAGGATTAAAATCTTCTGATTCCGCTTGCTGTTTCAGGTCATTCAGGTATTTCTTTTTCTGAATATAAACACCCATACGGCTTTCTTCCAAAGAATTCATGGCCGCTCTGTAACGGTCAAAGAAATGATTACAGGCACCTTTGAATTCATTCCAGACTGTATCAGATACCCGGCGGGGCACATGACCTATAGTTTTCCAATCCTGCTGAATTTTTTTCATGACCTCAACAGCCTCATTCCAATCTTCACTATCTTTATAAGACTCAGCGATTTCTATAAGCGCTCTCTTTTTCTCCAGGTTGACCTGTTGATCTTTTTTAACGCCTTTGTAATATTGGTTTTTCGCTTGATTGAAAACTTTGTTGACACTTCTGAATTTCTCCCAAATCTCACGATCTTTATGTTTGGGTACACGACCGGCTTTTATAAACTGTTTTCTCAAGGCTTCAACCTGCTTGATACTTTTTTGCCAATCATTATGAGACTTGTGTTCTATCTGGTTATAATGCTCCAACTCCTGCAGTACAGCTTCTTTTTTCAACAGATTCTGCTCATAAGTTTCTTTCAGAGAATCATAATAGCTGTGACGTTTATCGTGGATTTTCTTTGTCGCTTCACTAAAGCGATTCCAAATTTCTTCTCTGTATTCTCTGGCAACAGGACCGACATCTTCTTTCCATATACGGTGTAAAATCTGCAACTCGCTGAAAGCAGACTTGATATCCTCTGATTCCGCCAGGGCTTCTGCTTTGAGTACTAACTTGGTTTTCTCTTCCAGATTATGCTTAAAATCCAAGTCTCTAAGTTCATTACTCAAATGTAATAAATCATAGAAACGCTCGACATGAAAATGATAGGTTTGCCATAAGTCTTTATAAGCCTCATGAGGCACAGCACCTATACTACGCCATTTATCTTGCAACGCTTTAAAGTTGTTATAAATATTGTCAGGTGTTTCACTGTCGATTAGGGCTTTTAATTCTTCAATAACAGCTTGTTTTTTCACTAAATTTTCCTGACGTTCCGCATTAATTTTATCCTGATAAGCCTGTCGTTTGGTTTTATACTCAAATAACACGTCATTATACACTTGTTGGATAGGGTTTTCATAGTGAAAATCTGATGGTTCTCCCCCCTCTTCTGCATGTTTTTTTCTGGCCTCTTTCAACAATTGACCAAACTTCACATTAAACATCCTTTTGAGTTGCTCTACCTGCTGACCTATTTTCTGGATAGGATATGTCGCAATCACATGACCCAAATATTTAACAACATCTTCCACATCAGCATCATCACCCAACGCAATTGCAGGTACCTCTGGTTCTTCATCAGCATCTTTGGAATCTGAAGCAACTTTTTCATCAGTTGGCTCAGCAGCCTGTTCAGAATCTGAAAGGTTTTCTTTGGTCTCTGTTTGTTCCGGTGTATCCTCAGCAACCGGACTATCTTCGGTAACAGCCGCCTTATCATCGCTTTCAGACGGAACCTCAGTAGCCTCTGCTATTGATTCTTCCGGAGTGTTTTGAGTCGCTTCTAAATCTTTTGATTCTTGATTATCAGAATTAACAGACTTAACATCATCCATATTGTCATTTACATCAGGTAAATTTTGGTCATTTGTATCCAACATATCTCAATGTTTAAAAGTTCAAAAATATTGGTTAAAGGTACAAATATGTCCTTATTTGACAAAATCTTATCTACAATATATTCCGGACTAACAGCGCAGTTTTTACGGCAAGGGATTACAACCTTAACCAATTAACTATCAATATCATAACTTAATTTCAGATCTTAACGCCATAGAAGTGACACCCCACTACATATGAGAATAGCACTGTCAAAAACAGTCTGATTTTGACAATTAATTGGAAAATTTAATGGCTTTTGACCTGCCAAATATTATGTGGTCAGAGTATCCAACAACTCTTTAACTCCTTCTGTAGCTGTGCGAGGAATAATGGTCAATTGATCAAAAGCATTTTCTGAAATTGTAGGTCTCGGATCGATAAAATAAATAGGGACACCACTAGGTACATAATTGATTAATGATGCCGCCGGATAGACTTGCATCGATGTCCCAATGACCACGAAGATATCTGCAGTCATAGTAATGTCAACAGCCGTTTCTAAAAGTGGAACACTTTCACCAAACCATACAATATGCGGACGCAACTGACAGCCTTTGTCACATAAATCGCCTAAGTTCAAGTCTTTTTTCCAAACTTTTACATCGGTTTCATCGCAGGTGCTGCGGACTTTGTACAATTCGCCGTGCAGATGTAACACATCGCTGCTACCGGCGCGTTCGTGCAGGTCATCAACATTTTGGGTAATTATTTTGACCTCATATTGCTTTTCCAATTCAACTAATCCTGTATGACCGGCATTGGGTTCTACAGTTCCTAATTGACGACGTCTTTGGTTGTAAAATTCCAACACCAATTCAGGGTTTCCGGCAAAGCCCTGAGGCGATGCTACTTCCATAATATCGTGATTTTCCCATAAGCCTCCTGAATCTCTAAAAGTACTTACACCACTTTCTGCACTCATACCGGCACCTGTTAATACAACTATGGTCTTTCTTTCTGACATCATATTTTTAATTAATAATAATTGATTTAATGACACTAACACTGTCACAACGCTCTACAACAAGCGAAAGATCAGGGGTTTTGGCGGTTGGTTCTATAAAAAACTCTGCACAGGGTTTTTGATGTTGATGGCTTTTACCGAAATTGACATTACCGTCTTTCAATAAACGCATCGCTTCTACACTATCTATACCCGATTCTTTGAGCCGGGTTTTGGCTTCATTAGAAAAATAAATGATGGGCTTGGCATTGATACTTTTGAGAGTACGGGCATTGGGCATATAATCAAAGGTGGCGTTTTTTTTGTTATAAATCCGCTTTAAAATAAATATACCAATGATCAATCCTAAGAGAAAATAACTCAATCGGCGAAAAAAAACTTTAAATTTTGACATCATCTAGAAAAATATTAGGTTCAAATCCCGGTAAGGTCTGTTAAACCAATCTGACAATGTTTTATGGGTCAATATACCATTGTATAAATACAAGCCAGCTTGTAAACCCTTGTCAAATCTTATCACTTGTTCTACGCCACCCTCCTCTGCAATATGTTGTAAAATGGGAGTCAAAATATTGCTGATAGAGACACTTGCCGTACGGGCATAACGCGAAGGCATATTGGGTACACAATAATGTATAACCCCGTGTTTAATATAGGTTGGCTCTTTATGATTGGTCACAACACTGGTTTCAAAACACCCACCACGATCTATACTCACATCGACAATGACAGCACTGCTTTTCATTTTTTGTACCATTAAATCTGTGACCACCACCGGCGTCCTTAACTTACCTCGCAGAGCACCAATAGCCACATCACAACGTCTGAGTGATTTCTCTATATCTTTGGCTTGCAGTGTTGAGGTATAGACACTGATACCCAAATTCTTTTGCAAAGCTCTCAATTTGGACACTGAATTGTCAAATACTTTTACCCTTGCACCCAGCCCTAAAGCAGTTTTTGAGGCATATTCCCCAACTGTTCCCGCGCCAAAGACCACAATATCTGTAGGGGGTACGCCATTGACATTACCAAACAATAGACCTTTACTTTCCGGCAAATTACTCATGAGTTCTGCAGCAATATGTATAGAGGCAATACCGGCTATCTCACCCAGTGATTTCACTATAGGTAAAAAACCCTGCTCATCCTCTATATAATCATAAGCTAATGCTGTTATTTTTTTCTTGATTAAGGCATCCAGATACTTGGTAGACTGTGTTTTGATTTGCAAAGCAGAAAAAAGCACAGATTTAGGCATCATCATCTTAATTTCCTCTAAAGACGGTGGTTCGACCTTTAGTACAATAGGGCATTCAAAAACCTCTTTGGCCTCGTAGGCAATTTTTGCACCGGCATCTGAGTATTCTTTATCTGTAAACAAAGCACCTTCACCGGCACCGGTTTCGATGACAAATTTTTGCCCGCCGGCGGTAAGAGATGCCACAGCATCCGGAGTTAGTGTGACACGCTTTTCCTGATAATGCGTTTCCCGGGGAATACCTATAACTAAATTCCCCTTACGTCGTTTGATTTCCAGCGTCTCAGCTTGTGGCATTAATTCACTTTGCGTAAACGGCGTTTTAGGTTTTTGGCTCATAAGACTAAACTATATTAATCATTCTACAGTTTAACAAAGATAATAATTATGATTAAATATGACATTCCTCATTTCCTAACACCAATATTCATGGGCATTAAAACGGGCATGTTATGGGAAATATTTTCTAAAGCAAGTAACCGAAAGATTCTTTAAAATTGAAGCCTTAATTTAAACTATTATATCCAAAACTCTTGTACCATCCTCGTTAACAGATATTTTGATGGTTGTCACATCATCAGGGATTAAACCGGCAATCTTTTCCGGCCACTCTATCAGGCAAAAAGAACCGCTGTCAAAATAATCTTCTATCCCTATGTTAAGAGCTTCCTCTTCATTTTTCAGTCTGTAACAATCAAAGTGGTAAACAATATCGTCATCTTCTGTACGGTATTCATTGACCAGTGCAAACGTAGGGCTATTGACCGTATCAACCACCTTCATGGCTTTTGCCAATGATTTGATAAACGTTGTTTTACCGACACCCATAGGGGCGTCAAACAATACGATTTTATGCTTTAGATGCGGTAAAACAGCGCCTGCCGTTTGGTCAATAGTGTCTAA
>PDQD01000047.1 GCA_002747695.1 Flavobacteriia bacterium | reverse complement strand
AAGCGCATAAGGAATTATTTAAATTCGACCATATAGAGGAGGAACATTCGTTGTCATTCTTACCTTACAGTCATGTTTTTGAGCGAAGTTGGGCACTTATGATGTTGTATTTTGGAGCCAGAGTATATGTGTTGGAAAACCCAAAACTTATAGCACAGACCCTTACAGAAGTTCGTCCTACGATGATGTGTTCTGTCCCCCGGTTATACCAAAAAATTTATGCCGGTATCAAGACAAAAGTAGAAGAATCAGGAGCCGTCAAAAGGTTTATTTTTAAATGGGCTTTTGGGGTTGGAGAAAAATATAGTGAGAAAAAACGTACAGGCTCATCCATTTCCGGGTTTTTACGATTGAAGCACAACATAGCCAAAAAACTGGTTTTTAATAAAATTCAGGCGCAGATGGGAGGCAGATTGTCGTTTTTACCTGTTGCAGGAGCAGCTATATCTCCAAAAATTGCCGCTTTCTTTGATGCTTTGGGCATACACCTGACTTTGGGGTACGGTCTCACAGAGACGACTGCGACGGTGAGTTGTTCGCCGGCTATTAATTATAAATTCAATAGCACAGGACTTCCGCTCAATGGGATAACCTGTAAACTGGGTGATCACGATGAAATATTGGTCAAAGGTCCCGGTGTGATGAAAGGTTATTACAAAAAAGAAGAGGAAACCCGTAAAGTATTTACACCCGATGGCTGGTTTAAAACCGGTGACGCCGGAAAAATAGACGACGAAGGACATCTGATCATAATAGACCGTATCAAGGATTTGATGAAGACGTCCAATGGTAAATACATCACTCCACAACCTATAGAGAGTCTGTTGTTGAATGATAATTATATAGAACAAGCCGTTGTAGTAGGGGATAATAAACCCTATGTTACCGCCTTGTTAGTCCCTAACTTTGTGGCTTTACAGCATATGGCGCAACACTGGGGGTTGAGCTTTGATAGCTTGGAGGAATTAGTTGATTTGAAAGCCATCAAGGATTTTTACGTTGACAAAATAAATGCCCTCCAAAAAGATTTGGCGTCTTTTGAGCAAATCAAAAAAATTACTTTACTACCCAAAGAGTTTAATCTTGATTTGGGAGAATTAACCCCGACATTCAAAATAAGAAGAAATATTATTATCGAGAGATTTTCGTGGCAGATAGACCAGATGTATCAATAATAAATAAGCGTTGCTGGCGTTGGTATTGGTAGTTAATTGTTGATTCAGAACTTTTTTGTTTCAATTTGATTCATGTCAATATTATTAACAGTTATGAAAAAACTATCAATCATAATACTGTTTGCTTTTATTTCTTCATGTACTAAAATAGTGGACATAGATGTTCCGGTTTATTCTGAAAAACCGGTAGCCTATAGTCTGTTTGCTAAAGATTCTACATTTAAAATTCAACTAACTAAAGCTGTCGATATTTTTGATGCTTACCAAGAACCCGTTACAGAGGCAGAGGTCTTGCTTTATGAGGACGACTTTCTTGTGGATAGCTTGATTTGTCATGACGAAATTTTTGAATCTGATGTTATAGCTGGGATAGATAAAACATATAAGATTACTGCCAAAATAGATGGTTTCGAAACTGTATATGCATCTGATTATATTCCAGACTCTCCGGTATTGGGTGGATGTGTTATAGTTGATAACAGTATTGTTTTAGATGAGGAAGAAGTGCTTAATCAGGAGGCGCAGATAACTATACAGGATAATAATCCTGAAGAAAATTTTTACGAGCTTATTTTATTGAAAAGGTATATTTCTGATTATACCAATGAGGAAGTAATTGCTAATTCTTATTGTTATAGTGAAAGCCCGGTTATTGTAGAAGAAGGTCAGTTACCTGTCTATCCTGAAACCTTAGTTTTTAGTGATAAATTGTTTAATAATTCGGAAGTCACACTCAGTATTTTTTACGAAGCCCCTCATAGTACCAACTACGGAGACGGCAGTAATATAACTTACTTAGATTACTCACTAATAGTTGTGTTACGCAGTATAACCCCGGATTATTACAATTATACCAATACACTCTATCAACACATTTACAATCAGGATACAGATGTATGGAATCCCGTCAGTGAACCTGTTCAGATGTACTCTAACATCCAAAATGGTCTTGGGATTTTTGCAGGTTATTCAGAAATCAGATTAGAAGTTGTTTCGGATTAAAAATCAGATGATTATGCGTGTTTGTGTTTTAATACTTTTCTTGTGTTGTTCATCTTTTTTAGACGCACAGACAATTACGATTAACGGGTCTGTAAAAGATGCTGCCACAGGAGAAATGCTTTATGGAGCAACCATCTATGAAAGTACAACAAAACATGCAGTTGTCAGTAACGAATACGGATTCTATAGTCTGGATTTACCCCAAAACAGTACAGCTCAAATCTCTGTTTCTTATGTGGGCTATCACATGCAGGAAAAACAGTTTGTTTGTACCCAAAATCAGAAGATTGATTTTTATTTACAGTCCGATAATGTATTGGATGAAGTAATTATCAAAGCCTCCAGAGAAAAACCTATAGAAGAACGGACGGAAATAGGTGTGTTAGACATACCTGTAAGACAAATAGAAACATTGCCGGCATTAGGTGGAGAGACTGATATTATTAAAGCATTACAATTAATGCCCGGTATACAATCAGGTTCAGAAGGGAGTAGTCAGTTGTCTGTACGTGGTGGCAGTCCGGATCAAAATCTTATGCTTCTGGATGATGTACCGCTCTATTATGTTAACCATTTGGGTGGTTTTGTATCTGTGTTTAATACAGATGCCATCAATAATGTAAAACTTGTCAAAGGCGGTTTTCCAGCAAAATACGGTAACCGCCTGTCTTCTATAGTAGATGTGCGTATGAAAGAAGGAAACAATCAATCGTTTAAAGGTAAAGCAACATTGGGTATCGTTGCCTCAAAGGTAAGTGTGGAAGGTCCCTTAAAGGACGAAAACACTTCTTATTTTGTTTCGGTGAGAAGGATGCTGTACGATTTGATCTCTCGTCCGTTGAGTTATTTTATTTTTGAAAAAATCAGTAGTATAGGTTATCACTTTTATGATGTCAATGCCAAAATAAATCATCGCTTCAGTGATAAGAGTAGATTGTATTTGAGTATTTATGGAGGTGATGATAAATTGGGGTTAACCGGTTATTTAGAAGACTCTAAATCCAGGTATAATAACCGTTGGGGTAACCGCTTGGTGGCACTAAGATATAATTATGTTTTTAATGAAAAGTTGTTCAGCAATACAACATTGTCATACACCCGATACCGCTTTTTGACTGAGAGAATTTATAAAGAAAAATACAATGGTACTACTAAAAAAAGCTATAGTAGTTTTAAATCTGCTATCAATGATGTAAAACTGAAATCTGATTTTAATTATTATATCAATCCCCATTATACCGTGCGTGCTGGGGTAGAAGGAACATACCATAGATTTAGACCGGGGGTTACGACGTATGATGATTCCCAGTTTGATAATGGTATAGATACTGTTTTTGGAAACTATCGGGTAAACGCCATAGATGGAGCAGTGTATTTGGAAAACGATATTAAGATAGGGGAAAAATTAGGCGCGAATATTGGTCTTAGGTATAATCTCTATAATGTAGAAGGAAAGTATTATTCTGCTGTTGAACCGCGTGCCATGATTAATTACCGTATAGGACAAAAATCCTCCTTAAAAGCTTCCTACAGTAAAATGCAACAAAATGTTCATTTGCTCACATCAACAGGCTTGGAAATGCCTGTAGATCTTTGGTTGCCGGCAACCGGAAAAGTACCGCCGCAGACCTCTGAACAGTGGTCTTTGGGCTTCGTCAGATCCATGGGAGACAATGCCTATGAGTTGAGCATTGAAGCCTATCATAAAACGATGCAGAATCTGATAACCTATAAGCAAAATGCCAGCTACTTTGGGGGTGGTGATTGGCAGGATAAGATAGAAAAAAATGGATTGGGAACATCTTATGGTCTTGAGTTTTTATGCCGGAAAACAAAGGGACGTACCACAGGTTGGGTCAGTTATACTTATGCCAAAACAGACCGGCATTTTGAGAATATCAATGAAAGTCAAACTTATCCTTTTAAGTATGACAGGCGGCATGATGTAAGTGTTGTGTTTAATTACAAATTGAAAGAAAATATAGATTTTTCTGCCACATGGAATTACGGTTCCGGTTATGCTTATACCCTCCCGGTCGGAAAATATCAATTGCCGGCTAATATTGATGACGGTTGGGGTAATTATCCCTATGATATCTATATATATGACGGCAGAAATAACCAACGTATGCGTGACTATCACCGACTGGATGTGGGATTCAATTTTCATAAGACCAAAAAGAGAGGTAAACGTATCTGGAACATTAGTGTGTTTAATGTTTATAACCGCCAAAATCCCTACTACTATTATCTGCAAAACGAAGCCAGTTACGATGGTCAGGGAGGTATAGTTGAGGGCACTGATAAATATGTTCTCAAACAACAAAGCCTTTTTCCTGTTATGCCGTCGGTAAGTTACACCTGGCAGTTTTGATCACTTAAACCTCAGGTCATAAACTCTTCTGATGTTTTTCAGTACACCCTGTTTTATATGTTCTACGTTTTCCGTACGTTTGCAACTATTATTAAAACAGATGATATATGCAACGATTTACAGTCAAAGAGCTTTTGCAAGGCGAACAACTTCGTAAAGAAATTAGTGTTAAGGGATGGGTAAAAACCTTTCGTTCCAAACGTTTTATTGCTTTAAATGACGGGTCAACCTTACACAATATTCAGTGTGTGGTTGACTTTGAACACACCGATGAGGCTATTCTTAAACGTATTACTACCGGTGCAGCATTGGAAGTAACCGGCGTACTTGAAGAAAGCACAGGAAAAGGGCAGAAATATGAAATACAAGTGTCAAAGATTACTGTTCTCGGTGATTCCTGTCCGGATGAATTTCCCATACAACCCAAAAAACACTCTATGGAGTTTTTACGGGAACAAGCACATTTACGTATCCGTACCAATACTTTTGGCGCGATTATGCGTGTGCGTTCGGCTTTATCGTTTGCTATTCATAAATATTTTGCGGACAACGGTTTTTACTACGTACATACACCCATCATTACCGGTTCTGATGCCGAAGGTGCCGGTGAAATGTTCCGCGTCAGTACTTTGGATGCCAAGAATCCGCCGATGACTGAGGCTAAAGAAGTTGATTTTTCTGAAGATTTCTTTGGTAAAGAAACCAACCTGACAGTTTCCGGTCAACTCGAAGCTGAAACCTATGCCATGGCATTGGGTAAAGTCTATACATTTGGACCCACCTTTAGAGCCGAGAATTCCAATACTGCCCGTCATTTGGCAGAATTTTGGATGATAGAACCCGAAGTGGCGTTTAATGATCTGGATGCCAATATGGATCTGGCAGAAGATTTTATACAGAAAGTCATTGCCGATGTAATGGTGACTTGCGCCGATGATTTAAAATTCCTTGACGAGCGTTATGCTAAGGAAGAAGCCCAAAAACCACAAAATCAGCGTTCAGAAATGGGATTGTTGGAAAAATTACAGTTTGTGTTGGACAACAATTTCAAGCGTTTGACCTATACGGAAGCCATTGAAATTTTACGTAATTCAAAACCCAACAAGAAAAAGAAATTCCAATATCCGATCAATGAATGGGGTGCGGATTTACAGAGTGAACATGAACGTTATCTTGTAGAGAAGCATTTTAAAAGTCCGGTAATATTATTTGATTATCCGGCTAATATCAAGGCGTTCTATATGCGTCTGAACGACGATGGTAAAACCGTACGTGCCATGGATGTATTGTTCCCGGGCATTGGTGAGATCGTAGGTGGTAGTCAGAGGGAAGAACGCCTGGAAGTCCTCAAGGAAAAGATGAAAGCCTTACATATTCCGGAAGATGACATGTGGTGGTATCTCGATACCCGTCGTTTTGGAACAGCCGTTCACGCCGGTTTCGGTCTTGGTTTTGAACGTTTGGTACAGTTTGTTACCGGTATGTCAAACATTCGTGATGTCATTCCATTCCCGCGTACACCCCAAAATGCAGAATTCTAAAATAGATAAATTATTGTATATTTGATTAATAATCTAAAGTCTTATGTCTAACATCTCACGTCTAATCCATGCTTAAACAAACGCTACAATTCAAACTGCAACAAAAACTGTCGCCGCAACAAATTCAGTTGATGAAGCTGATACAGTTGCCAACGCAGGCTTTTGAAGAGCGGGTAAAGCAGGAGGTAGAGGAGAATATGGCTTTGGAATCCGGGAAAGAAGAAACCGATGATTACGAGAAAGACGATCTTTTTGATCATGAAGAACAGGACTACGACCATGAAGAAGATCAAAAGGAAGATTTTGATATAGATGATTATCTGTTTGACGATGATATTCCCGGTTATAGTATGCGGGCTAATAATTATTCTGATGACGATGAAGATAAAGTGATTCCTATTGCTGCCGGCAAATCATTTCATCAGTCGTTGAAAAGCCAACTCAATACTTTTTCACTGACAGACCATGAGTTTACCATTGCAGAATTCCTCGTGGGCAGTATTGATGACAGTGGTTACATCAGGCGTACAGTAGATGAAATAGTTGACGATTTAGCTTTTACGCAGAACATCATGGCGACACCTGAGGAGGTTAATGCCATTATCAAAAAGGTTATCCATCAACTGGAGCCTTCCGGTGTTGGGGCAAGGGATCTCAGAGAAACATTGCTTATCCAGCTGGAACGTAAAAATTCCAATCCTGCTAGAATACTGGCTATGGATATTCTGACCAATGCGTTTGATGCTTTTGTCAAAAAGCACTATAAAAAATTGATGAATAAGTATGATGTTTCAGAAGCCCAACTCAAAGGAGCTATCCGTGAAATAGAAAAATTAAATCCTAAACCGGGTGGTTCTTATGCAGGTAATAACAAAGTGGCAGAGCAAATTATTCCGGACTTTACCATCCGTATTATAGACGGCGAATTAGAATTGACGCTCAACGCTAGAAATGCGCCGGAACTATATGTGTCCAACACTTACCAGGAGATGCTGAAAGGTTATAAGGAATCCAAAGAAAAATCAAAATCGCAGAAAGAAGCTGTACAGTTTATCAAACAAAAGCTGGATTCTGCCAAATGGTTTATAGATGCTATCCGTCAACGTCAGGAGACCTTATATGTGACCATGTATCATATCATGATTCACCAGAAGGATTATTTTTTGACCGGTGATGTGATGAACCTCAAGCCTATGATTCTCAAAGATATTGCTGATCAAATAGGCATGGATGTGTCCACAGTGTCCAGAGTAGCCAATTCAAAATATGTCAATACGCCTTACGGTACAAAGTTGATTAAGGAGTTTTTCTCTGAATCCATGACCAATACAGATGGGGAAGAGGTGTCCACCAGAGAGATTAAGAAAATACTGGAGGTAACGATAGAGCATGAGTCCAAGAAAAAGCCGTTGACAGATGAGCAGTTGTCGAAAATTCTCAAAGAAAAAGGTTACCCTATAGCTCGTAGAACGGTTGCTAAATACCGTGAACAGCTTGATATTCCGGTGGCCAGATTGCGTAAAGAAATTTGAGAATATGACGTCCGCACTGGCTAAATACATTTCGGCATTTTTCCATCCTATTATCTATCCTACACTTAGTGTACTGCTGTATTTTGTGACCATACCAAAGTACTTCAATGTCCAAGTCCGGCTTTCTATTCTGATCATTACTTTTGTAGGGACTGTTGTTATTCCTGTTTTTTTGTTGGCTTTATTGAAATACAACGGACTTATTGAGAGTTACTCTATACCAAAAGCCGTAGGCAGGCGTTTTCCGTTTTTAATCATTATCATTATTGCACTCTTGATGGGACGGCTGTTTTTCAGGATGCAAGTAACTGCAGATTTAGGCTATTACTTTGTCTCCGGAGCGTTAGCTTTGAGTATATGCTATATTTTCTTATGGTGGGGCGTTAAACTGAGTGTACACACTATGAGTTTAGGCAGTGTCTT
>PDQD01000024.1 GCA_002747695.1 Flavobacteriia bacterium | reverse complement strand
GGATTTCCTTAACGGATTCAAAAATGAACAAAATTTGTATTGCTTTTAGCCCTTTGCTGGCGTAGGATGGCGTGAGTTATTAACAATTGTTATATTTTATTAACAAAATTCCTTGAAAAATCCGGTTAAATTTGTACGAGCTCTTTAAATTCCTATCTTTGAGGTGTTTTAACGTTAATTTTAATAACTATACTATGAACAAACAAGAATTAATCGATGCTATGGCAGCTGATGCCGGAATCTCAAAAGTTGCAGCAAAAGCCGCATTAGAATCATTCACTGAAAATGTAACTAAAAGCCTTAAAAAAGGTGGTAAAGTTGCTTTAGTAGGTTGGGGAACTTTCTCAGTTTCTAAAAGAAATGCCAGAACTGGACGTAACCCACAAACAGGTAAAGAAATTAAAATCGCTGCTAAAAATATTGTAAAATTCAAAGCAGGATCTAAATTTGATGATGCTGTAAACTAAGCCTATCAAATGTAAAACATTTAATCCTGCTTTTTTTAAGGCAGGATTTTTTTTGGTTCAAAATTTGCAGTCTATCTTCTGAAACTCGTCAAAATGATTGTAAAATACTTGACTTTGAAGGGTTTTATAAATGTAAATACATCATAAATATTGAATAAATGATAAAAGTGATGTATTTTTGAACCTTAGAACACTTATAAAAACACTGTAAACATTCGGATTACGGGTTTGTGATAGGTAATCAATACTATTAGTTTTAAACGCATAAGACAACACAAATGATTTCACAAGGTATACAAAAAGGTAAGTTATTATTGGCAGAACCGGCTATACTCAACGATAAATCTTTTAACAGGACTATTATCATATTGGCAGAACACAATGAGAATGGTACTGTTGGTTTTGTGTTGAACAAGCCCAGTCGGTTTACACTTGGGGATTTGGTGCCCGATATTGATTCAGACATCAGGGTTTATATAGGAGGGCCTGTAGAGCAGGATAATCTTTATTTCATCCATGAAGTGCCGGAGTTAATTCCTGATAGTATTGAGATAGAACACGGTATTTATTGGGGTGGTAATTATAATACGGTCAAAAGCTTAATCAACAACAAGCTTATTCAGGCCAAAGATATCAGGTTCTTTTTGGGTTATTCCGGTTGGTCGCAGGAACAACTTGAAGATGAAATCAGTAGAAATTCTTGGGCAGTCATTGAAATTAACGGCACTAATATTTTTCAAATCAATGATGCCGGAAGCTGGAAAGAAAAACTCATAGAACTGGGGGGTAAGTACCGACTATGGGCTAATTCTCCTGAAGATCCTATGTTGAACTAGAATATTAAAAAGCTCAAACGATAAGTGTTTGCAGTAATTCTGTCAATGCCTTCGCGACAGATGTGCTATATGTTTTCCTTTTAAAATGTGTCACCGGTTGAATGCTGGTTATAGCATTGGTTAAAAACACCTCGTCAGCTGAAATGATATCGGTTATGGACAGGCTTTTTTCTTCAATGCTGTAAGAGGGATGTTTGGGTATTTGGGTTAACAATACCTCTCTTATGGTTCCTTTTAAACATCCGTCACTGATGGGTGGGGTGTAAATGCTCTGTTGGTTTACAATGAACACATTGGCGTTGGTACTGCAGGCGATGTTCTTATGTTGATTTAATAACAATACATTGTCCAATTCATGTTCACCGGCATAGATGGAAGCCAAAACATTGGGAAGTCTGTTGGTCGTTTTAATATGGCTAAAAGCATCGGCATTGATGGATAAATTTTTATAAACGCCTAAACGATAGGTGGATTTTACCTGATCGTTCAATACAGAAGTTTCAATGAGGTAGTTGATGTCGTTGCCGGAAGGTGTGTATAAGCCTTTAGCAGAACGCCATACCGTAGTGCGGTACCTCAAATCTGCATTTGGTGATTGGTCCTGAAGTTTGTACAGTTCCTCATTCCAAAATTCTAAAGTAAAATGAGACGGAATTTCCATACGCAATTGACGCATACCTGCCAGTAGTCTTAAGTAATGAAGCTCTAAAAAATGGTATTTGTTGTTCTTGTATTTCAAAGTATCAAACAAGGCGTCTCCATAATAAAAAGCCCTGTTATCAGGAGAGAGATCAAGGGTATTGGTCAGCTGACCGTTAAGATTATACATATGTCTCAGAGTTGAAGTTGATAAGTAGTTTATGCTGAATTACAGCATATGTTTACAAGTTTTTAGCGAACTTTAAAAATAAAAAAAACGCTTTATTGTGATTTAAAGCGTTTTTTAGGGTTGTAGCGAGAGAGAGACTTGAACTCTCGACCTCCGGGTTATGAATCCGACGCTCTAACCTGCTGAGCTACCTCGCCGTTTTTTTTTCAGGTTGCAAATATAGACATTTTTTAGATTATATAAAGTTTTATGACACAAAAAAAGTAATATTTGTGTTGGTTTATGTGATAAAAAAATACTACATTGCCGACAAATTACAAATATCTATAAAAGCTACATATGTCAGATAGAATAAAAGTGCAAATGGAATACCCAATCCATGCCTCGCCCAGTATGCTGTATAAATACTTTTCGATGGCATCAAGTTTAGATGAGTGGTTCGCCGATAATGTTAATTCAAGAGGTGAGTTATATACTTTTATATGGGGTGATTCAGAAGAGCAGGCAAAGGTCATAAGATATGATACAGAGGATTATATGCGTTTTCAATGGGTAGAAGACGAAGGAACCGATTGCTATTTTGAATTTAAAATTCAAGTTGATGAATTGACCAATGACGTCTCTCTCATCGTCACAGATTTTGCTGAAGAAGATGAAGAGGAGGATGTGAGATTATTCTGGGATAACCAAATCTCAGAATTAAAGAAAACTATTGGAGCTTAATCCACCTACATATTTGAGGCTTTTAATGTGTTTTTAAGCAACATGGCAATAGTCATAGGGCCTACACCACCGGGAACGGGTGTGATGTATGATGCTTTTGGTGCTACACTGTCAAAGTCCACATCACCGGTCAATCTATAACCTTTCTCTTTAGAGGGGTCTTCTACTCTGTGAATACCCACGTCTATGATTACAACACCTTCTTTAACCATATCACCTGTAATCATCTCAGGTTTTCCGGCAGCAGCTACAATAATATCTGCATGACGTATCAATTCTTCCAGGTTTTTTGTGTGACTATGCGCCAATGTAACGGTGGCATTGCCTCCGGTATTTTTTTGGCTGAGAAGAATGCTTACAGGTCGTCCCACAATATGACTTCTACCGATGACCAACGCATTTTTGCCGGCAGTTTCTATGTTGTAAGACTTTATCAACTGCATAATACCACAGGGGGTAGCGGGTAGGAGCGCAGGAAGATCCAGAGTCATTTTTCCAACATTGACCGGGTGAAAACCATCAACATCTTTTTTAGGGTCAATGGCCATGATAATATTTTGCTCGTCGATATGTTTAGGCAACGGCAATTGTACAATAAAACCATCTATATCAGCATCGTTATTTAACAATTTGATTTCGTGAATTAATTGTTCTTCAGTAATGTCTGCCGGTAACTCAACCATGGTAGAATTAAAACCTACTTTGGCGCAAGTTTTTACTTTACTGCTCACATAGGTTTGACTGGCGGGGTCACTACCTACAATAACAGCAGCCAAATGAGGTATTTTCTCTCCATTGGCTTTACGTTGTTTAATGATTTCGCTAATGTCTTGTTTTAAACGTTCTGCTGTGGCTTTACCATCGATGAGTTTCATGGGCTTGGTTTTAGATTCTATATGAAATAATACTGAATATTGTGGTATCTCAGATGATTTGTATGTCCTTAATTATTATTAATAAAATTACTTTAATCCACGCATCATTTGAGCCATTTGTCGTTTACCGTTAGGGCTTTGCATGACTTTCATCATTTTACTCATTTGGTCAAACTGTTTCATCAGTTGGTTGACTTCCTGAATGCTTGTACCGGCACCTTTGGCTATTCTTTTTTTACGGCTGGCATTGATGATTTTGGGTTCTGAACGTTCCTGAGGAGTCATAGAATGGATGATGGCCTCAATACCCTTAAAGGCATCATCGTCAATATCCACATCTTTCATCATTTTGCCAACACCGGGTATCATACCAACAAGGTCTTTCATACTACCCATTTTTTTGATTTGTTGGATTTGCTTTAAGAAATCGTCAAAACCAAACTGGTTTTTGGCAATTTTTTTGCTGATACGTCTGGCTTCCTCCTCATCATATTGTTCCTGAGCCCGTTCTACTAATGACACTACATCACCCATGCCCAGAATACGGTCTGCCATACGGTCGGGGTGGAAGACATCCAATGCCTCCATTTTTTCTCCGGTACCTATAAACTTAATAGGCTTATTGACTACCGATTTTATACTCAAGGCCGCACCACCACGGGTATCACCGTCTAATTTTGTCAGAACGACACCGTCAAAATTCAGTACATCGTTGAAAGCTTTAGCCGTATTGACTGCATCCTGACCGGTCATGGAGTCAACGACAAAAAGGGTTTCCTGCGGGTTGACCGCTTTATGAATATTTGATATCTCGGTCATCATCATTTCATCAACGGCCAGACGACCGGCGGTATCTATGATGACGAGATTCTTACCATTAGCTTTAGCATAAGCAATAGCGTCTTGTGCGATGGTTACCGGATTGTTTTCCTCACGGTTACTGTAAACTTCTACACCTATTTGATCTCCTACGACGTGTAATTGGTCAATCGCAGCGGGTCGGTATACGTCACAGGCTACCAGTAGAGGTTGTTTTGCTTTTTTGCTTTTGAGGTATTTGGCCAGTTTACCGGAAAAAGTCGTTTTTCCCGATCCTTGTAAACCGGACATTAAAATAACTGTTGGGTTACCGGAAAGGTCAACACCTACGGTTTCACCACCCATAAGATCAGTCAATTCGTCCTTGACAATCTTTACCATGAGTTGACCGGGCTGTAGGGTCGTCAATACATTTTGACCCATAGCTTTTTCTTTAACCGTATTGGTAAAATCTTTGGCAATTTTATAGTTGACATCAGCATCCAAAAGTGCTTTACGGACTTCTTTGAGCGTTTCAGCTACATTGACTTCAGTTATACTGCCGTGCCCCTTGAGAACGTGAAGGGCTTTATCGAGTTTATCACTTAAATTATTAAACATAATCTTATCTGCATTTTATAGTGCGGCAAAGATAAGGTTTTTATTCTTGGAACGAAATAAACGACTGTATAAGTGTTGAAAAAAGAAAATGACCACGTTATAAACATGGCCACTTTAGATGTTTTCACAACGGAATAATCCTTATTGTGAATTAATTTCAAGTTCTGTCGCAAAGATATAAATTTTTATTAGAATACTGATATTTTTTTGAACTCAGAAAAAATATTTTATAGGGTGTTTTTTTTGATTTTAATAGACTAAAACGTAGAAAAAAATATAAATTTGTGCCACTAAATTATTTATTCATCATAAAAAACAAAAAATTTAAATTGACAAACAAAAATTTTAAAACAGTTCTTTTTTTATTCCTAGGCTTTGCCCTTTTTGGAATGAACGCCCAAAGTGTTTATGTCAATGAAAGTGATGGCATGCAAACCGGGTTTAATCTGTCTGAAATTCAATCTATCAGTTTTGAAGGCGGATCTATGAGCGTTACTTCTACAGATGGCGTTGAAAACGATTTTGCTCTTAGTAATGTAAGTGCATTGGTGTTTTCACAAACTATATCTGGTATAGAAGATGTATTGTTTTCTCAACAAAACAATCTCAGTATTTATCCTAATCCTGTGAGTGATTTATTAAAGGTCGATTTGACCAAATTGACAAACACAGAAGACGGATTTATCAGTATTTTAAATGTTAACGGACAAGTAGTTCAAACAACACCCATTAACAATAATGGTACGCTGACCTTAGATGTTAGCCGTCTGTCTAATGGTGTTTATATTTGTCGTTACACCAATCAAAATGAAATTCAAATCGTAAAATTTATTAAAAAATAATCATTTATTATTAAATCATGAAGAAAGGTCTACTTTTATTTATAGCTATATTTACTTTTGTGTTTACTGTTAAGGCACAAAATGATACTTTGTATGTGATGAAAGACGGGGACATTGTTGCCAAGTATAATGTAAACACAGAAATTGACAGTATTATATTTTATAAACCGGCGATCGTAGAATACAGTACATTTATAGATGAGCGCGATGGAACAGAATACCATTCTGTGGTTATTGGTAATCAAGTTTGGATGGCTGACAACCTGAGATATTTACCTACAGTAAATGCATCTGATAATATTTCCTACAGTGAGCCACGCTATTATGTCTATGATTATCACGGTACAGATGTAGAAGAAGCCAAAGCAAACCCTAACTATACTGATTACGGAGTATTGTACAACTGGGCGGCTGCTATGGCCGGTGCATCTACGAGTGTAGAAAACCCCAGTGGTGTACAGGGTATTTGTCCGGAAGGTTGGCATATGCCTTCCGGTACAGAGTGGACAGAATTGATGGACTATTTAGGTGGTCAGGATGTGGCTGGTGGAAAATTAAAAGCCACAGGTACAGATTATTGGTCAGCACCTAATACCGGAGCCACAGATGAAGTAGGTTTCAATGCGCGTGGCGGAGGTTTCAAGGCTATTCTTTCTGCAAACTATCTTGATAAAAAAAATATTGGATACTATTACACAAGTACACAACATGAATATGAAACGGAAACAGCTTATGTCATATTTATGAAATATGATCAAATCAAAGCAACACCTCAGAATTACAATAAAGACTACGGTTTTTCTGTACGTTGTGTACAAGACTAGAAAAGATATACTATATCAATTGATACCATATAAAAGTCCGGAAATTCCGGACTTTTTTTATGAGGGTATGTCAGATTGTAGTCAAAAGATCAGGGATTACATTGTGTTGGTTTTTGTATGTTTGCAACCGTCTACAGAATTATTTGAAGAACTTTTTTATAAAACACATTACACGATGAATACTAGATTACTTTTTATAATTTTAATATCACTTAATTTCTCTCTATATAGTCAAACGGAAATTTCGTATAAAGAATATGATATTAATTTAAATGCTGATATAGGACATGATATTTATGCTTTGAAAAATAATGGCGAAAAACTTCCTGAAGGAGATTATGTTGTTAAAAAAACAAAAAGATCGGGTAAAAAATTTGCTTTTTACTTCTCTATATCAAATTCTGGAGAAATAGATGGAAATGTTTATTTGAAGTATGGACATGATATTGAAGGTGTCGTAATTTCAAAAATTCAAGTTAAAAATGGGGTAGTTAAGAAATATCGGTTGTTTGATTTGAGTGGAAAACATCTAAGAGCTGAAGGTTTTTTTAAAGGAGATACAATAGTAACAAGAGAATACACTAATTCAAATTTATTAACGTATGAAATTAAAGAGCTTAAAGGAGAATATGTTTATAAATATGAATGTGATGCTTATAATTATCCTAAGCAAATGACGGACAGTTTGGGTAAGTGTGTTAAAACAGACTATGTAACAGGTGTAGAAGATGAGATTTTAAATGGGAAAATACTCACCAGAAAAAGAACTAAAAATATACCCGAAGATATAGAGAGTATTATTGATATTTATGATTCTACAGATGAGAATAAAAGAATAATCTATTATATAAATCGGGTGAAGAAGACCATCAAAAAAGATGGTTCTTATGAAATAGAGGAGCGTAAGGAAGGAAGTTATTTGTTAAAAAAATACAATAAAAAGGGTGAATTAATAAAATCAGATCATATCATATTAGAAATGAAGGTTGCCCCAGAAGAACTTCAGGAAGAATGATTTCTATACTTGGGCAGTTGAAGACTGCTATATATACATTTTCAAAAGAATCATGTGTAAAGCCACCCAAAAACTTAAGGTGGCTTTTGTATTGTTTCCCTTTGGGCTTATTTTATAACCACCTTGCCGCCGGAAGACTTCTCGATATCAGTCTGTTCCGGGTGTCCTTTCACAACAATATCACTGCCGCTGGTGGCTTTGGCTTTAAGCTCTTTAGTAATGTTTATTTTGATGTCAGCACCGCTGTTGGCATAGGCTTCACCTTGCGGGCTTTCCAGTTCTGAGGCGTCTATATCACTACCGCTGGAAGCATTGGCTGTGACATAATCGCAACTGCCTTCAATCTCTATATCACTACCGCTACTGGAAGATAAGTTGACATGATGGGCTAACACTTTTAAATCAATATCACTACCTGATGAGGAATCCAGGCTGATATCATCTGCCTTTATGGTGTTCTCACCTTTAAAATCTGCGCCGCTTGACGTGCTGATTTCTGTAAGATGCGGTGCTGAAAGAAAAATCTTTGAGCTTTTGCGTTTGCCTACATTTTCGCTGAAATAAATGTCCAGTTTACCGTCTTTGACCTCTGTAACCAGAAGTTCATGAAGATTGTCATCCATTTCAACGCTCATGTTTGTATGGTCGTCTTGGGTAAAATATACGTCGATACCTTGACTGACATCAATACAGGTAAATGCTTCTGTAAGGGTTCTGCTTTCTGAGGTAACATTGCCGCTACCGGTAATACCGTTAAATACGCAGGATTGTAGTAAAACAATGATAGAAAAGCTGATAAGTGTTAGTTTTAGAGTTTTCATAAGATTAATCTTAAAAGTTAGTTGTAAAAGTTATTGGTACAGGGCTTATTGTTTAAAACCCTTATGTTTTTCAGTCACATTAATTGTAAACAACGATTAAGGGTTGTAATTATTTGATTTCAATCCCGTTTTTGTCGATTTTTATACGGGCTTTATTCTCACCATCATCTACATTGATGTTTAAGCCTTGCTTATTGATGTCAATATCTAAACCTTCATTAGACTTTTTTACAGGTTGGGCACAATCCAGACAGTTTAAGCCTTGTGAGGTCATTTGATAGGTGTGATTGGTCATATCGTGTTCATAGAGGTCTTGTATGTTATTGACGTCATAGAGAAAAGAACCTGTGCTTTCGTCAAGGGTGATGATTTGGTTATCGGGAATATAGAGTATCACGTCTAGTTTAGGTTTATGGTGTTTCAAATCATCAGGGGTTGTAAAATACGAGTTAAGAGCTAACTTATTGTTCTCTAATGTATAACGATAGTCTATCTTTTTCGCATATTTACCGGCATTTTCTTTATTATAACCACGGGCAGATTTTAAGACTTTCACCATGGTTTTTTCAGAATTGCTGCGTCTGATGTCCAGGTAAATATAGGTGGAGAATAAATCATTATTACTATTGATAACAGGTTCCAGAAGTCTGCTGCGGTACAGCTTTTTCCTGTTAACCAGTGTGTCATTACTCTTCATACTGACAAACAGGGTGTCCTGAGGTGTCAGCGTATAACTCTCATTACTGCTTATCAGGTTCTCTTTAGCAAATCTTGTTTGATGTTCTATACTGGAAAAGCCAAGTATCATCAATGAAATAATCCAAACGGCTAAGAAGGCTAAATTACCGGAAGTACCAATACCTTTTCTCTCATCAGAAAGAATGTTTAACCCCAGAATTAGCAGATAGAAAAAAGGTATAGACAGGGCAAAGATTAAAGCGGCAACCAAAACCCACAGTGGAATGACTGAGAGATTGAAATAGCCCGGATAGCTGATAAACGGGTGCTCTATACCTAACATTTTATAAAGCCCCCAGAAAAATAACGCTATGATAAGTGCTAAAGCTGTAATACCTCCAACGATGACAAGCAACCCGCCGATAAATTTAACGATGATTTTAAAAAGAAGCACAATGAGATTTGCAATACCGTCAATCAAGGTTTGCAATACATTTTTGACCCCTGAAAAGTTGGTGTTTTTGACCTTCTTTTCCAGACGCTCGTATTCGTCCTTGATGTTTTTTTCAATATTATCAATCGTTACCGGTTTACCTTTCATTTCCAGTTCTTCAGCTGTAGTTTTGGCGTCGGGTATAATAATCCATAGAATGATATAAACTAATAAACCTATGCCATTAGGGATTAGAAGTAACAACATAAGAAGGCGTACCCATATCACATCTATACCAAAGAAATACGCCAGACCTTTACAGACACCACCTATGATACCCTCTTTTCTGGTGCGGTACAATTTTTTAGGTTTTGCTGTATTAGGTGCTTTTTTAGATTGATCTTCCTCTTCGTTAAACATACCATCGTCATACTGATAGTCTTCCGGTTGACCCATCGCTTTGATGATATCATCGATATCTCTGTCATTGACCACCTGACGATTATTGGATATTTTTTCCGATAATAGTTCACTGATGCGTAATTCTATATCTTGAATAATTTCCTCTTTACCTTGTGGGTCATCGTTGAGTGAATGGCTTATCGAATCAAGATAATTTTTGAGTTTCAAGTAAGCATTTTCGTCTATATGAAAAAATGTACCGCCTATATTGATGCTGATTGTCTTATTCATGTCAGTCTGAATTTTTACAGTTTATCGTGTTTGGTTAGTGAGTTGAGTTACGGCTTGATGCAAATCTTCCCATGAAGTTCTTAATTCTTCTAAAAACAGTTCGCCTTTATCGGTGAGGGTATAATATTTCCGCGGTGGCCCGGAGCTGGACTCTTCCCAGCGGTAGCTCAGCAAACCGATGTTTTTCAGGCGTGTCAATAAAGGGTAAACGGTACCTTCTACGACGAGCATTTTTGCATCTTTGAGTTGGGCAAGTATGTCTGAGGTATAGGCATCCTGATCCTTAATAATGCTGAGGATACAATACTCCAGTATGCCTTTACGCATCTGTGCTTTTGTGTTTTCAATGTTCATGACTAGTTACATTTAAGTCTTTATAAGTCTGTTTATTAACCTTGCTGTTCATTGTGTTTGTTTCCGGGTGATAAGAATACCGATATATTGGTTCTGTTTGCTCATCAATAGCCGGATCAGCTTTATGATGTGTTTGCGTATCATTTGAAATCTGCATCAGTTATACTTTGAACAGTCAGGTTAACTCAGTACGATAAATACAATGAAATTTATGATACTGATTAAAATTTCTATAATCGTTAACATGATATATTTTAGTTAGTTGTGGGTGTTGTTTACTTTATAAATCTGATGGTCATAGGATAACGGTAACGGTAACCTTGTCCTGCCTTTACGGTTGCAAGAATGATAAAAATGATTTTCAGAATTCCTATAATACTAAAAGCTACCAGAATACCTACGATGCCTCCTGTAGATAACAGAATACTGACAATTTCCATGGGGTCATTTGCATTATCCAGGCTTATAGCATTAAAAATGGTAACGCCAAAAAGTGCTAAGGCGATAATTCCTAAAATAAAATTGTAAAACAAAAAACTGATGTTAAAATTGACAGCTTCTTTACCGTGATAATCGATATAGTCACTGTTGTTCTTAAAAGCCTGCCATAGGATCAATGGAAATAGAATTGAGATAAATGGAATAGGGATGGCAAACTGTACCAGTGAAGACAAAGATGATAAGTGAATGAGTGCTGCAGTAGAATTGTCATTCTCATTGTCTGTGGTTTTTTTTGGGTTGAGCTCTTTCATGCTTATTAGGTTTTAAAAGTTATTTGACTATGCAAATATATATCTAAAAGAAGGTACTATGTAAAGCAAGATACTATATTTAACAAAAAATTAACATTTTGAGTGCCTGAACTATAAAAATGGAATTAAAGTTTGATGTGTAGAGTGCCGAATGTCGGAGAATAATCGTTGGATAATCATTTAAAAAGTATAAATACCTTATCATGGCTTGAGTAGTGGAAAAAACCAAGTCCGGGACAAAACTGAATGCGGTAGCAAGAAGGTGCTTTAATTAATAAAACATCTTATAATCAGAGACTTACTTTTTATTTAAGAAATATACCGTCAGATTCCATCTGTAAAGGTCTATAAATCTAGTGTTTATAACACTGTCAAGTGAAAATGTTAGTTCGCTTTTAGCAGATCTGAATCGAAACCTAAAGCTGTCAGGCAATATATTCAAAGCTTTTATGTTTTATATATAGCTGATAAAACCCAAGGTGGGTTGGTATTTTTTAATAAATTTGCAAACCTTGAAATCTTATGATGATTAGGAAGTTATCATTTTTTATAATTATAATGTTAAGCATGTCTGTACAGGCACAATTACTCAATGAGATTGGCGGAACTTTAGGTGGCGTTAATTATAGTGGAGATATAGGTGACGAAACCTATATTATGCCTAATGAAGCAGCCGGTGGAATAATATACAGACGTAACCTGAATTCCAGAATAACAATCAGGGGTACATATACCTATTATACATTGTCCGATGCAGATTCTTTGTCTTACAGTACTGTTAGACAGAGACGAAATTATAGTTTTACAAATGCTGTAAACGAATTGGCATTGGGAATTGAGCTTAACTTTTTTGACTATGATGTGACCAACCCCGACAGCAATTTTACACCATATGTTTTTTTTGAGTTGGCAGGGTTAAGTCATCGGGAAGTCGCTCATTATGATCCTGTGAATGGTTCAACATTCAACACTTCCTACACATACGCTATTCCTCTGGGTGTGGGATTTAAGTCGGGATTAAGCAGGGAGTTTGGTATATCTTTAGAATTGAGAGCGAGATATGCTATGACTGACCAACTGGACTATACAACAACAGATGTAGAGGCATTAAATATGGGTAATCCCCGCTATAACGATTGGTACTTCTTTACAGGTATCATGCTTACTTATTCATTCCAAAGGCCGCCTTGTGCAGTAAAACCAAACTATTGATTATGGATAAAACTTTACTCAGTTCTTCAAAAAAATTACCTAACCATGTGGCTGTAATTATGGATGGGAATGGTCGTTGGGCCAAACAAAAAGGTAAAGTCAGGATTTTCGGACATAAAAATGGTGTTGAATCGGTAAGGCAAACTATAGAAATTGCCGCAGAAATAGGTATAAAGGTTCTTACTTTATATGCTTTTTCCAGTGAAAATTGGAATCGTCCAAAAACAGAGGTTGATGCGCTGATGAACCTGTTAATCAGTTCATTAAAAAATGAATTACCTCAATTGCAAAAAAACAACATCAAGCTTCAAGCTATAGGTAGTCTGAACAAGCTTCCGGATAAAGCCATCAAAGGTCTGGAATATGTCATGGAACAAACCAGCAGTAATGACCATATGATTGTGAATTTGGCCTTGAGTTATGGTTCCCGAAATGAAATTTTAGATGCTGTTAAGCAGATTTCTAAAAAAGTTGTTAATAATGAATTGGAAATTGAAAATATAGATGAAAAAACTATAAATAATCATTTATATACATTTTCTTTGCCTGACGTAGATCTTATGATAAGAACCAGCGGAGAGCAACGTATAAGTAATTTTCTCTTATGGCAATCTGCTTATGCCGAGTTTTATTTTACTGAAACACTTTGGCCGGATTTTAGAAAAAAAGATTTTATTAAAGCCATAGAAGTTTATCAAAAGCGTGAACGTAGATATGGAAAAACAAGTGAACAAATTTCAGATGATAAATAATTTACAATCAATGTTATTGTGGTGTGGTGTAATGTTTTTTATGACATGGGCCACTATGGCACAAGAGGACTCAACAAAGGCAAAACCGGAAGACGCTAAACTACAAGTTCAGGATACGATTGATGCCAAGGTCAAATCTTCAAAAGGATTCCAGCCCGGTAAAGATTATGTTTTAAAAGAAGTAAAAATCAATGGTCTTAACCGCTTTAGTGAGCAAACGGTAAGAGTTCACACCGGTCTGATAGAGAATACAAAGATAAAATTGCCGGGTGATAAGTTGACCAGTGCTATCAAACGTCTCTATGAAACCAAACAGTTTAGTAAAGTTGATGTATTTATTGCAAAATTGGAAGGTGAAGCAGTCAGTCTGGAATTTGACGTAAAAGAGTTACCGCAATTGAATAAAGTGCTGTACAAAAATGTTAAAAGAAATAAATCCAAAACTTATACGGAAGAAGCTAAATTGCGTGCCGGAGCAATGGTGACTGAAAACCTTTTGGTGACCACTAAGAATTATTTTGAAAAAAAATTCAGGGAAGAGGGCTTTTTGAACGCAAAGGTCAAGATAAGCACTATAAAATCTGAAAAACCTAACACAGTCAATTTATTTATAGATATAGACAAAGGAGAGAAGGTGAAAATCAAGGATATTGTTTTTCACGGTACAGAAAAATTATCTGACCAAAGATTGCTGAAAGCCATGAAAAAAACTAAGAAAAAGAAATTTTGGCGTTTTTGGAAGAAATCAAAATACATAGATCAAGAGTATAAAAACGATCTCAGCAACATCATTGATGTGTATTCTGAAAGAGGTTACAGAGACGCCATCATTACGAAAAAGGATTTGACCAGAAATGATGGCAATACCATCACTCTTGATATTTATATTGATGAAGGTAAACAATACAGGTTTGGTAATATATCTTTTGTAGGTAATACAGTGTATACAGATGAACAATTAAGAAACTTTTTACACCTTGACAAAGGTGATGTTTATAATGCTAAAGTGCTCAATGAGCGTGTATTAGGAGACGGAACACCTGAATCAGAAGACATCAGTTCGTTTTATTTGAACAATGGTTACTTATTCTCAAGGGTTACACCGGTAGAAACCCGTGTACATAACGATTCTATTGATGTAGAGGTGAGAATTTATGAAGATGAACCGGCTACCATTAGAAAAATTACAGTGAACGGTAATGATCAAACCAATGACCATGTGATTTATAGAGAATTATGGACAAAACCGGGTGATTTGTTCAGCAAAGAGAGTATTGTCAGATCCATAAGAGAATTGAGCCAATTAGGATTTTTTGATCCAGAAGCAATATCGCCCAATCTCAAGCCTAACCAATTAGACAAAACGGTAGATATAGATTATACTGTGGCAGAAAAGGGCTCAAGCCAGATTGAACTGCAAGGAGGTTATGGTGGCAGATCATTTATAGGAACTCTGGGACTGTCATTCAATAATTTTTCCATGAGAAATATTTTTAATAAGAAAGCTTATACCCCTGTACCTATGGGTGATGGTCAATCTCTTTCGCTACGTTTACAAAAGAGTAAATTCTATAGTACATACAGTTTTTCTTTTACAGAACCATGGTTGGGAGGTAGAAAACCCAAATCCCTGTCCATGTCTGTTTACAATTCGCAGCGAAAAGGTATAGACTATGGAACTTTCGAGGCATTAGACAATCAGGGCATGAGTATCTGGGGTGCCAGTTTAGGTTTAGGACAACGTCTTAAGTGGCCTGATGATTACTTCCAATTGACTCAAAGTATAGGTTTTCAGCGTTATGAACTCAATAATTACAAAGTAATACGTACACTTCCATTTTCTGATGGGGTCGCTAATAATATTAGTTATAACATAGTTTTCTCCAGAAATTCTTCCGGTCCTAATCCTATTTATCCTATGGGAGGTTCAGAATTGAGTGTGAGTTTAAAAGCCACACCACCATTTTCGCTCCTCAATAACAAGGATTATACCACCATAGATGATAAAGAGAAATACAAATGGTTGGAATACTACAAGACCTCATTTAAAGCCAGATGGTTTGTGCCGTTGTATGAAAAACTGGTGCTTATGGCCGGAACAGAATTTGGCGCATTGGGTTACTACAACAAAGATATAGGTTATTCGCCGTTTGAACGATTTGTCGTTGGTGGAGACGGTATGGCACAAAACTTTTTTGACGGTAGTGAAACCATAGCCTTAAGAGGTTATGAATACGGTGCATTGTCAGGCAGAGATGAGGGCGGAACGGTGTATAATAAATTCATCATGGAAGCCCGTTATCCTATCACGTTAAAACCTCAGGCATCTATTTATGTGGCCGGATTTTTAGAAGCCGGTAACTCTTTTCCCACATTTGAAAAATTCAATCCTTTTGTACTCAAACGTTCAGCCGGTTTAGGTGTTAGGATTTTTATGCCACAGTTTGGACTTTTAGGGATAGATTTTGCCCATGGATTTGATGAAAACCCTGTTACGGGTGAAAAATCAGGTTGGCAAACGCATTTTGTATTAGGTCAGCAATTCTAAGTCTTAAAATTCAGGCGAAAAAAATGAATCATTTGTACAATAAGATATATAATTAAAAGTTTTTAACTTTGACGTGATTTTATTCAAAGCAACTAATTCAGTATATTTATCATGAAAAAAATAGTTTTTACAATTCTGGTAATTTTTACTTCGGTACAGATGATGGCTCAAAAACCTCAAAGAATTGCCTATATAGATATGGTTTATATTTTAAATCAGGTACAGGATTATCAGCAGGCAACTTCTGCCCTTGATATGAAGGTAAAACAATGGCAGACTGATCTCGAGTCCAAAAAGAAAGAGGTTGAAACCATGGAAGCTTCATTAAATGCTGAACGGGCATTGCTTACTCATGATCTTATTGCAGATAGAGAAGAA
This sequence comes from Flavobacteriia bacterium, assembly GCA_002747695.1. Classification (GTDB taxonomy): domain Bacteria; phylum Bacteroidota; class Bacteroidia; order Flavobacteriales; family Flavobacteriaceae. Next base: position 21,583 of record PDQD01000024.1, on the reverse strand, counting down.
GATATCAATATCAAGCGTCAGGAATACCAAGAATTACAAAATAAATATTTTGGTATGGACGGAGACTTGTTCAGATTGAGACAACAACTGGTCAAACCGGTACAGGATAAAGTGTTCAATGCCGTACAAGAGATTGCTTCAAAAAGAAAATATGATTTTGTGCTTGACAAATCCAGTGATCTTATCATGTTATATTCCAACAATAAATATGATATTAGTGATCAGGTAGTTAACGCCATAACCCGCGGAGAAAAAATCAAGTCAAGAGAGGAAAAAAGAAAAGCAGTTTTTAATAAAAGAAACAAGAAAAAACCAACTGCTGCAAAAAATGGCAAAGAAATTGCAGAGGAGAAAGCAGAAGCCATAGAACAAAGAGCACAAGAGCAAGCTGAAGCTATGGAAGAAAGAGAAAAAGAGATGGAAGAAAGAATGGAAGAGGTAGAGGCTAAGAAGGCGGAAAATGAAGAAAAGCGTCAGGAAATGCTTGACAAAGTAGAGGAGAAAAAAGCAGAACGCGAAAAGAAAATGGAAGAAAGACGTAAGAAAATAGAAGAAAAAAGAAAAGAACGTCTGGCCAAAAGAGAAGAAGCTAAAAGAAAAATGTTAGCCCGTAGGGACTCAATATTAAAAGCTCGTGAAGAGAAAAAAAAGGAACAAGAGAATAATAATTAAAAACAAAGACAAAAAATGAACACTATCAAAAAAGTACTATTTATCGCAGTTTTAACTTTGAGTTTTGGTATGATGAATGCCCAGTCAAAGGTAGCACATATCAATACTGAAGAGTTAATTGCAAGCATGCCCGAAACAAAAGCATTACAAGCCAAACTTGAAACTTTGACCAAAACGTATAATCAGGAAATAGAGAAAAAAGACGCTGAATTAAAAGCTAAATTTCAAAAATACAATTCAGAGTTTGAATCTCAAAGCGAAGAAGTCAATAAAACCAGAACTCAGGAAGTTCAGGCAGAAGCTCAAAAAATAGAGCAACTCAAAGAAGAGGCTTACAAAGATTTACAAAAACAAGAGCAAGATGGTTTAAAACCTATTCTTGAAAAAGCTAAAAAAGCCATAGAAGAAGTGGCCAATGCTCAGGGTTATGAATATGTACTCAATGTAAGTACACTGGTTATTGCCAATGGTAAAGACCTTTTACCCGATGTCAAAGCTAAACTGGGTATTCAGTAAACCGCTTTTTTAAAATATAAACCGCCTTTTAAAGGCGGTTTTTTTATATTTGTATCTTAACCAATTGTGACATTATGAATAGATTACTCTGTATAGGTTTGCTGTTATTCTACACATCATTGGGGGCGCAGCAACTGGCTATTATAGATGAAGGGTTTAACTCATCTGTCAGAGGCTTGAGTGTGGTCAACGATACTGTATTTTGGGTGAGTGGCAGCCATGGTCGTGTAGGTTATTCTTTGGATGGCGGTGAAACAATACATTGGCAAACGGTAAAGGGGTATGAAGCCATTGATTTCAGAGCTGTAAAAGCATTTGACCGTTATACAGCTATCATTATGGGGATAGATAGCCCGGCGTACCTACTTAAAACTACTGATGGGGGACAAACATGGCGGGAGGTATATAAGAATACTGCCAAAGGCATGTTTCTCGATGCTATGGACTTTTATGACCATAACCATGGAGTGGTGGTAGGCGATGCCATAGACGGTCGTTTGTTTATCATGACAACTGATGATGCCGGTGAGCATTGGGAAGAACTGGAAGCCGGACAACGGCCGTTACTTGACACCGGTGAAGCCTGTTTTGCAGCCAGCGGTTCAAATATCAAAATGCTTTCTAAAGATCACTATGCTATTATCACAGGAGGTCAACGGTCACGACTCATTTATAAAAACAAGAGTTATGTGTTACCATTCAAACAAGGTAAAGAAACAGCAGGTGCCAATGGTATGGCATTTAAGGACGATAAGACCCTTATGATTGTCGGTGGTGATTTTATGCAACCGGATGCTAAGGATGGAGTGACAATCTTCACTCATACTGCCGGACGAGTATTTATGGCTCCTCAGTTACCGGCTAACGGCTATAGAAGCGGCGTAACCTTTATTAAAGATAATACCTGGCTGGCTTGTGGTATCAACGGTATTGACATCACAGAAGACAACGGTTTGCATTGGAAAAGCATCAGTACAACAGGATTTCATACTTGTGCTAAGGCAGACAACGGCAGTGTGATTTATTTGACCGGTACTAATAAATTGGGTAAAATGACATGGTAATGACTAATGAACATCCTATTGGCTTATTTGATTCCGGTATAGGTGGTACCAGTGTTTGGCATGAAATCATCAAACTGATGCCTCATGAGAACACCGTATATCTCGCTGATAATAAACATGCACCTTATGGGGAGAAATCTAAAGACGAAATCATTCGTCTGAGTGAGAAAAACACAGAATTTTTATTGAATAAAAATGCTAAAATAATTGTTGTGGCTTGCAATACAGCTACAACCAACGCCATAAAGCATTTGCGTCAACACTACGATGTCCCTTTTGTGGGCATAGAACCGGCTATCAAGCCTGCGGCTTTACAGACCCAAACCAATGCTGTAGGCGTATTGGCAACTCAAGGTACATTGAGTAGTGAACTGTTTGATCAGACTAAAGGGAAATTTGCCCGGGATGTCAAAGTCATAGAACAGATAGGGTATGGGTTAGTTGAATTGATAGAATCCGGTAAGATAGAATCTCAAGAGACTACCCGTTTACTCAATCTTTATCTGGATCCTATGATCAAAGCTCATATAGATTATCTTATCTTGGGTTGTACACATTATCCTTACCTCATTCCCCAAATCAAAGCATTGTTGCCGTCTATGGTAACGATTATAGATTCAGGTAAACCTGTTGCCAGGCGGGTGCAACATCTTCTGAAAGAATATCATATTGACAATACCTTATCTGCTTCTCCGGTGCATCAAATGTATGCGACCGGTTCTAAGACAGAGCTACAAAGAATGGTAGGAGGGATAGCCGGTGTGGTCATGAAATAACAATAAAAAGGCGAAGCTGAAAAACCAGCTTCGCCAATCATGCTTCAATTTGGATTAACTTTAAATGAACTATTTGACATTGAAGCAAAATGATGAATAAGTTTCCTATTCAAGTTTTAATTTTTTCCGACGTACATGTATTTTAACCTGTAAAATGATAAGGGTCAATATAAAAGTGACCACGACTAAAAGGACTAAATGTCTGATCTCGGGCATAATTCCTTTCAGGTTACTCTCATAAAAGACCACTTTTTTCAAGGCGTCGAGAAAAGCTGTGGACGGAATAATGTCCGCGGCCTTAGCAATGAGTTCCGGCATTGCCATTCTGGGCCATGTAAATCCACTGAGTACAAAAGCAGGAGTCGAGATAACCATCAGCAGCTCTGTAGCCTTTAAACGGTTAGGTATGGCTATGGAAAATAATGTTCCTGTACTTACAGCTGCCATGGAAAGCAAGGCAATCAGTAGATAGTTGGTTGGTACAAACAGACTGAGTTCCGGACAGAAAAAACGGGTGATAAGTCCTACAACCAGCCACATAGGTGGAATTAAAAACATAAAAGGAACGGCTTTCAACATAAAATGATACAAAGCATTCTTACTGTGTTGTACTAACTCTGAAAAATAACCGTCTTCAAAATCCCTTGCAAATACCAATGCCAATGCCAAAAAGATAACCTGTTGCATGATGGCACCTATCAAACCGGGTAACATAAACATATCGTAGTTTCCGGTAGGATTGTACAGCTTGTTGTAATTGATTTTAAAAGGCTCAAATTGCTTTTGGGCAATTGTAGGTGAGAGCCCTTGTTTTTGCAACGCATTAATCTCAATACCGGCTTTTAAGGTTCCCAGAACCAACTGGATATTCTTAGTAGCAAAATTGGCATTTAATATGTTGACTGTATTGACGTCAACCTGGATTTCCGGATAGCGTTTGAGTAACAAGTCTGCTTCAAAACCTTTGGGAATACTGATAATCGCAGCGTAATTATTCTTAGGCATTTCCTCTTTTATGGTATGAGCATTGTGTTTAACCTCTACAATTTTAAGCACTTCATTATCATCTAAGGCGTGTATTATTTTATCGGATATCGGACTGACGTCATAATCTACTATGACAATGGGCAGATCTGTGACTTTAGCTTTAAAATAGACATAACCGAATAAAATACCGTAAGCAATAGGTGCTCCAAAAAATATGAGCATCATCACGTCATTAGAGAAAATGCGCTTAAACTCTGTCCTTAAAAGTTTTAAAAACTCTTTCATTTTCTCTTATTGTTTGATAATGACCGTAGCGTTATTATACCATACCTGTTCATCAGACACTTGTGTGGGGACACACTTTAGTTCGTAAATACTTTCGGTCAATTGATAATCGGGTGTGGTACTTGTAATATCCGCATAACGTGCTAATTGATTGATACTCCTTATACGTGTTGTTATACTTTCTTCGGTATAAGGATTTTCTACTATAATTTCCTGGCCTACATTGTAGTTATAGATATTGGTTTCGTTGATGGTAAATCTGAAAAATACGGAATGTAGTTCATAACCATTAAACAATGTGTAGCCGGGTGTAGCCAATTCACCTTTTTTTAGGGTAATGGTCTCTATACTCATATCTGCCGGAGCTATGATGTATTGTTCATTCAGGGCGATTTGAGCTTCTTGTTCAGCGGCTTTGGCCATGTTTAATTGTCCTCTGGCCTGAGCGATGATTTCTTTACGGGCGCTTTTGGTCACTTCGTTTCTTTTGGCCATAAGTCCGTCAACTTGTGCCTGAGCCATCTGATATTTCATTTTAACTTCCTCATAAGCCTGTTTGGTAATCAGAGTATCCTCATACATATTGGACATTCTGTTCAGGGTTTCCTTGCTAAAATCAAGTTGTGCTTTAGCCGCTTTAATACTCTCATCCAATTGTAAAATCTGATCTTGTGTTGCACCATCGTGTGCCATTTTCAATTGGGCGTAAGCCGCATTGACAGCGCCTTTAGCGCCTGTCATTTTGGCGCCTATTTCGGGCGCATCAATTTTAGCCAATGTGTCTCCTTGTTTGACTCTTTGGCCTTCTGTGACATACAATCGGGCAATTCTTCCCGGTATTTTTGAAGTTACGGCAATAGTTTCAAATTTTACTTTGCCTCTTACTCTTGAGATACTTTTATCGTGTAATTGACATCCGTAGATGTTTAATAATACACTGATTATAATCAGGGATTGTAATAATTTTCTGTTCATGATTTTATAGTTATAGTTCATTTAATAATAATCCTTTTGCATATAGCCATTCTATACCGGCTTTTCTTTGGTTATAGACCGCTTTATCATAGTCGAGACGGGCTTGCTCCAGGTCTTTCAGAGCTTCCAGTACCTCAGTCATGGTAGTCAAATCATTTTTATACTGCTTGTTTACCAGATTGTAGGTGTCTTCAGTCAACGCTATATTGGCTTCGGCAATTTCCAATTGTCTTTGGGCGGTTTTGTAAGATAATTCTGCTTTTATATTACTCAGGGCAATCAATTCTTCAGCTTCTGAATATTTTTCATCGTATTGAGCCATATCCAAAGCTAACCTGTTTGCTTTTTGGCGTCCTGTATTACGGTCAAACAAAGTCCATTTGAGCCCGGCACCGATATACCATTGGGGATCAAATAAAGATAAGTCCTCATCTATAAATTCGTAGTGACCTTTTATTGCCAATTGGGGAATGTAATAGGTTTGTTCCGCTTTCTTTTGATAACTTTTGGCGATACGGGCTTCCTGGAGTGCCAGTAGCTCATGACGTGGCTGAGAGGCCAAATCTGTTGCAATTGCCATAGGTTCCGGTTTGGGATCCAAAGCAATCAATGTCTGAGGCTCTGCACCGGTCAGCTGTTGTAATAATGATAGTATAAGTGCTTCCTGATTGTTCAGTTCTAAGCGTTTATAACTCAATTGGTTTAAAGCTAATGTGACTTTTTGTTCGTCCACAGGAAGTGCTAAACCATTACTAACAGCTTTAGAGACAAAACGGGCTTGCTCCTGTAAATAATTGTCTGTACTCGTAATGACTTTTTGAGAAGCCTTAATAAGCGCCAGTTGTTCATAAGCGTTTATGACTTTCAGTATGAGTTTTTCTTTGTCAATGTCATTTTGATGTTCTAAAGCAAGGTTTTTATGCTTGATAGCTTTAAGTGTTTTGTTGACTTTTAAGCCACTGAACAGTACCCAATCAACATCAACATTAGCCTTGAAAATATCTTTTTCAAGGAGTGGCGGAATACCTTGTACAGGTACATTATCAGGTAAAGCCATATTAAAAGGAATACCCAAAGCTTCTTTGATCAGTAGTTTTTGTGTGCCTATGAGAAGTTGGGTCATGTTGTCATCAAGTACAACATCATCATTGAGACGGGTATAGCCTGCGTTAACTGTTACCTTAGGGATAAAAGTGCTAATGGCTATTTTACTGTCAGTGTTGTTTTGTTGTGCTTGAAGTGCATTGATCTTAAGTTGATGATTTTTGTTTTGCGCTTTATCAATCAACATTTTGACGTCATCACTCAGGTGTTGAGCCTGAGTTGGTAGTGCTACCCATAACATGAGTACCACTACAAGAGGTTTTAAATAGTTCATTTTTAGTTAAAATTTTTGGCAAAAGTCGTGAGTTGTGTTTGAGCGGTTGTTATCCCAAAGTCAGATTTTTTTCTCTCAAATACAGAAGTGTGGTATTTGAGACGAATGATGTTGGGTTTGCGACTTTAGCCGGAAGTCGGGAATGAAGTTTGTAGTAAGTAGTTTGCTGTTTGAAGCAGGGTTAATTAAGCGTTGAGAATGTAGAATGTTTTGAGCAAAGTTTTACTCAAGACAACACTATCAATAGGGATAAAGCACTGTATGACACAGACAGGGGAAAAGTTTTCAGGTCTTTTAATCTCTGCTTCTTCGTAGTTTTGAGAGTTAAGAGCCAAAAGTTAAGAATATCAATAGTTAAGATTTGACCTTTGGTAACTAAAGGCTGACTACCAACTGCTAAAGCTCAAAGAGTTAATGAACCGGTTATGATCTGTTAACCTTCTCTTTGGATAAGGCGTATTCCGGATGATTGTCGTAAAACATAGCTTTAATCATACCATCGGCAAGTCCGAATTTAGGAACCAATATTTTTTTGGCATTGGCCCATTTCATGGTTGCCATAAATATTTCTAAAGCGGGAATAATTACATCGGCACGATCCGGATTAAAACCCAGATTTACCATACGCTCGTCGTAGGTCATGCCGGTAATCAGTTTGTATTTCTCTTTGAGATAATCCAAAGATATAGGTTTCCCAATACCAGAATTACCCATTTTGTAAACCCTGACGATGTTTCCGCCGGAACCAATCAGGGTGACTTTGTTACAATCTTTGGTGGCTTTCTTGACCCATTGTTTGGCTTCTTCCCACATCTTTGAGATGTCATAGTTTTTGTCTAACAGACGTACTGTTCCCATCTTAAAGGACTTACTGTCTATTTTTTTGCCGTTTTTAATCAATGTAAACTCTGTACTACCACCACCCACATCTACAAACAGGTAATTTTTTTTAGGATCGAGCACATGAAAAAAATCTGACGAAGAAATAATCTCGGCTTCAGTTTTACCGTCAATAATCTCTATTGTTATGCCCGTTTTATTTTTGATGTGTTCAATAACTTCTGCTGAATTGTCAGCCCCCCGCATAGCGGATGTTGCAAATGCACGATACTTTTCGACCCCGTGAACATTCATTAAAAGTTTATACGCCTGCATGGCATCAGTCATGCGGGTGATGTTTTGTGGGGATATAACGCCATCGCCAAATGTGTCTGCACCGAGCCTGATGGGCACCCTTACCAAAGAAGATTTTCTGAAAATAGGCGGATTGCCATTGTTTAATAAAATATTACTTATTAATATTCTAACCCCATTAGAACCTATGTCAATGGCAGCGTATTTCTTTATATTCAAACTATTTGTTTTTACGTTTTTTAAGATCTTTCGGGTACAAAGTCAGGATTGTTTTTCCTGCTTTTAAATCTTTCCAATGTTCGATATTGAATCTGATACCCACCAAACCACTGGTGGGAATAAAATCAACGATTTTATCCCCGTATTTATTAACAAAAGAACTGATGCCGTGTTCATGACTAAAAATCATGGCCGAATTGTATTCGTCATCAATTGCTTTGATGGTTTTTACCAAATAACCATCACTGAAGTTGTAAAGCGCCTTTTTGATCTGTAAATGGTTAATCGGGAAATTAAAACTCTCTGCAAATATCAAAGCTGTATGCAAAGCCCTATTAGCAAAACTTGAGATAAGAATGTCAGGTTTTTCCATGTCTTCAGCCAATTTTCTGGAGACCAGATAAGCATCATTTATACCGCGCTTTTTCAATGGACGGTTAAAATCCGCAATACCTTCATACTCCCAACTCGACTTGGCATGACGTACGATATACAGGGTTTTCATGGTTGTGGTAAATGGTTAACAGTTATCAGACAACAATAGTTTATCTATGGTTCAAAGTCTTAAGCCTATCCGGCTTTTACTAATTCTACATCAAATATTAAGGTTGCATCGGGTGGTATAACACCTCCGGCACCACGACTACCATAAGCTAAATGTGAAGGGATTACAAAGCGGGCTTTGTCACCGACTTTTAGAAGTAAGATGCCTTCGTCCCATCCTGCAATAACCTGACCTATGCCTACCGGAAAAGTTATAGGCTCATTGCGTTGGTAAGAGCTGTCAAATATGGCTCCGTCAAGTAACATCCCGGTGTAGTGTACAGAAACATTGTCACCTTTTTTCGCTTGTTTGCCATCTCCTTCTTTAGTAATCTTATAGTATAAACCGCTATCGGTTTTAGTCATCCCCTGAGTATGAGCTTTCAAGGCTTCTTCCAGGGCTTTTTGTTTGTCTTGTTCGCGCTTTAAGGCATTGGCATTAAAAGCTTGAAAAGCTTCTAAAGCATCAAATGCTTCTGCTTCCTGACCTTGTCTGATGATACTGACTTTTTCGATACTGTCACCTTGCGCAACAGCGTCCACTACGTCTTGTCCTTCTACTACATGTCCAAAAACAGTATGTTTATTGTCTAACCAAGGCGTAGGTACATGTGTGATGAAAAATTGTGACCCGTTAGTATTTGGACCGGAATTAGCCATAGACAATACACCCGGAGCATCGTGCTTCAATTCAGGATGAAATTCGTCGTCAAATTTATAGCCCGGGTCACCTGTGCCGGTGCCAAATGGGCAGCCACCTTGTATCATAAAATCTGCAATAACACGGTGGAAATTCAAACCGTCATAATAAGGTTGACCTTCTTTGGTTTTTAATGGCATTTTACCTTCTGCCAATGCTACAAAATTTCCTACCGTTCCTGGAGTTTTTTGATAAGTCAGTTGAATAAGTATATCACCTTTGGTTGTGGTGATTTTAGCGTATAAGCCGTCGTTCATAATTCTAATTTTAATATTTACTGCAAAGGTAAGGTTATTAGATGACATGTGAAAAGTTTTATAGATGTGAGGTGTTAGTCGGAAGACTGGAGGTTGTAGTGGGCAGTGAGCAGTAGGTAGTAGGCAGTGGGTAGTGTACAGTTTGCAGTAGGCAGTAGGCAGTAGGCAGTAGGCAGTGTGCAGTATGCAGTGAGTAGTAGGTAGTGTACAGTTTGCAGTGTGCAGTGTGTAGTGTGCAGTGTGTAGTGTGCAGTAGGCAGTAGGCAGTAGGCAGTAGGTAGTGGGCAGTGTATAGTATGCAGTGTGCAGTTGCTAAAGCCTAAGGCCAACAACCAAAGGCTAAAGGCTAACAGTTAATTCCTCCTCCCTGAAGAGTTAACATATTTTCTTACTTTCGCAGCCTGATAAATAGAAAGGATGACTTTAACAGCTTATACAAGAGAATTTAAAACCAACTTTGGTCTGGCTTTACCTGTGATTATCGGGTCTTTGGGGCATATGTTGACGGGTTTGGCAGATGATATCATGGTAGGGGTTTTAGGACCCGTAGAATTAGCTGCAACATCGCTGGGGAATACGTTGGTGTTTGTGATGCTGTCCATAGGTATGGGTTTTTCATTTGCTTTGACGCCTTTGATTTCTGAAGCAGATGGCGAAAAGGATTATGATAAGGGACATAAATTATTTCACCATGCTTTGGTACTTAACATCGTCATGGGAATTCTTATGTTTGCCATGCTTCACTTATCCAAACCGCTTCTGGGCTATTTTAAGCAACCGCCGGAAGTTGTAGAACTGGCTGTTCCTTATTTTGATATCGTATCATTGTCTATGGTACCGGTGATGATTTTTCAGGCGATGAAGCAATTTGCCGATGGCATGTCAAAAACCAAACACGCCATGACGGCGACTATTATATCTAATGTTATCAATATAGGCCTGAATTTTTTACTGATTTACGGGGTATGGTTTTTTCCAAAAATGGGTATTCTCGGAGCGGCCATTGGAACGTTTGTATCCAGAATAGCCATTCTCTTTATCATGTATTATTACCTCAATAAAGATAAACGTCTGACTGAGTTTTTAAAACCTTTGAAGTTTAAAGAGTATACCCAATCATTTTTTGTAAAACTCATCAACCTTGGTTTTCCTACAGCTTTGCAGATATTTTTTGAGGTTGGTTTATTTGCGTCAGGGGTTTTGTTAGCCGGTGTTTTAGGGACTTATCCTCAGGCTGCCAATCAAATAGCCTTAAAACTGGCTTCATCAACCTTTATGGTAGCAGTAGGTGTTGGGGTAGCGGCAACAGTACGCATCGGGATTCAAAAAGGTAAAAAGGATTTTATAAACTTGCGTAGGATAGCTTTGTCAAATCAACTAATGGTTCTACTGATTATGACAGTGTTTATGATTATGTTTTTTGTATTCAACAGGATTTTACCATGGGGATTTACTCAGGAAGTCGAAGTGGTTAATATAGCGGCTTCACTGTTGATTGTAGCCGGTTTTTTCCAATTGGCAGACGGACTACAAGCGGTGCTTATGGCATCATTACGAGGTTTGCAGGATGTGTGGGTACCGTCACTGATTACTTTTATAGCCTATTGGATCATAGGTTTTCCGGTGAGTTACTATTTTAGTCTGGAAACCGAGCTCAAGGCTATAGGTATATGGTTAGGTTTATCTTTAGGGTTGCTAAGTGCGGCAATTATGTTATTTTTGAGGTTTAATTATATCACAAAACAATTAATTGTAAAGCATCATGGAAACACCTAAATTTTTACTGGGCGATCACGCTGACTATAATGATGATATTTTTATCATTCATATTGAATTCCCGCGTTTTATTTTAAATTTGGTCAATGATGAAGTGTTGTGGCTCGAAGATATAGCCGATTCCGATGCCAATGATTTGACTAATGAAATGGAAGCACTCATTCGTCAGGCGGAAGAATTTTACGATGAACAGATGAAAAAATTTGATACTTTATAGTGTTGAACAATTTTTAATTATTAATGGCGTTTTCTAAATGTATGATTAAAAGAGTTATTTTTTTGTTTTTTGTGACATCTCATCTCTTTGCCCAAGTGGGAGGTGAGCAGGTTTATACGTTTTTAAACACATCCACGTCAGCCAAGCAAGTGGCTTTGGGTGGCAGTACTTTAACCTTAGACGGTGATGTCAATCAAGCCTTGTGGAATCCTTCTATGATTACGTCCGGTATTGATAATCAGTTGATGTTGAACTATGTGAATTTCCTGGGGGATATCAATTACTTTTCCGGTGATTATGCTTATAAAGTCAATGAAAAATTAGGCGTGTTTTATGCTAATCTCACTTATCTAAACTATGGTAAATTTATAGCTTCAGATGAAGAAGGTAATGAAACCGGTGCTTTTAAGGCTTACGATATGGCGTTTTCAGTCGGTTACGGCTATCGTTTTCCTTTATCGGATATTCATGTTGGGGCTAATTTGAAAATAATACAATCGTCCATTGAAGAATTTAATTCCATGGGGATTGCCACAGATTTAGGGGTGTCTTACCGGCCATTTGATAAGTCATATACATTAGCTTTGGTTGTGCGTAATCTGGGTGTTCAACTGAGTTCTTATGACGATGTCAGAGAACGAATGCCATTGCGAATTGCTTTGGGTTGGTCTTATCAGCTGGAGCACGTACCCCTAAAATTTCATACGACATTTGATAACTTACAACGCTGGCAGTTGGCTTATAGTAACCCTTCTGAACAAACAGTTGATTTAAACGGTAATGTTACGGATAATGTTCCGGGCTTTTTTAACAATGCATTCCGCCATTTTATTATTGGGGCAGAATTATTTCCCGATAGTGGTTTCTCCATACGCGCCGGTTATAATTTTCAACGGGCTCAGGAGTTAAAACTCAAGGAAACCAGAACATTTGCAGGATTATCGGTTGGTTTTGGCGTAAAAGTTAAACGGTTTAAGGTTAACTATGCTTTTGCAAAATACCATCCGGCAACCAACACACACACTTTTAGTTTAGCTATCAATTTGAATTAATGATCGCACCTTTACCTCAAATAAATATTGCTATAGACGGCTTTTCATCTACCGGTAAAAGTACGGTTGCCAAGCAATTAGCCAAAACGCTGAATTATATTTACGTTGACACAGGCGCTATGTACAGGGCGGTAACTTATTTTGCCATGCAGAATAATTGGATTGATGCCGCCAATGTGAAAACGGATGAAATCGTCAAGCATTTAGATGACATCCGATTAGAATTTAAACCCAATAAAGAGACAGCCCAATCTGATATGTATTTGAATGGGGTGAATGTAGAACAGGCTATCAGAAGTATGGAGGTGTCTGGGTTTGTGAGTCCTGTGGCGACAATTCCTGAAGTCAGAAACTTTCTGGTTGAACAACAGCAAATAATGGGAAAAAACAAAGGTGTTGTGATGGATGGGCGTGACATAGGTAGTGTCGTTTTTCCCGATGCCGAACTCAAAATTTTTCTTACGGCAGATGCCAAAGTGAGAGCAGAACGCCGTTTACTGGAACTCAGGGAAAAAGGGGGTCAAGTGACTTTTGAAGAGATTTATGATAATGTTTTGGAACGTGACCATATAGACAGTACCCGTAAAGTGGCTCCTTTGACCAAAACAAATGATGCGGTCGAAATTGATGTTACCCATATCAATAAAGAAGAGCAGTTTGAAAAAATCTACCGCTTAGCTTTAGAACGTATCAAAGCATTACAGATTAAATCCTGATCATACTTTTTTGAAATCTCACTTATTTCACTAAAACTATACAAAAGCTGAATAGTTTTTGTTGAGGAATCGCTGTTTTTTTAGAAAAACTGAAAAAATCCTTGAAAAAATGTTACATTTGTTCCAATAAACAATTTATTAATGGCAACAAAATTTCACTGGGGACACGGTATAGTAATTGTATTAGGTATTTTTATCATCTTTATTCTATCATTTGTTTACAAAACAATAGCAAAACCTGAATACGACCATAAATTGGTTTCAGAAGAGTATTATAAAGAAGAGATGTACTATCAAGAAGAAGCTGAACGTCTTGATAATGCCAAACAATTAGCTAACCCCGTAAAAGTAGGTGTTTATGATAAGGGTGTGATGATTATTTTTCCTGAGGTGTTTAAACCCGGAAAAATCAAAGGAACTTATGAGCTACAGCGTACCAATGATGCTTCTTTGGACATCAAGGGAAATCTTAATTTGAATACCTCAACATTACTTATTCCCGATAAATATTTAAAGCACGGTAGGTATAATGTCAAGATTTTGTGGACATACGACGATATCCCATATCAGATTAATGATAAAATCACCTATTAAGTATGACTTTAGCAGTTCTTATATCAGCCTTGATTTTGGGCTTGGGTGGTAGCTTTCACTGTGTGGGAATGTGTGGCCCGATTGCATTGGTATTGCCGGTTGATAGGGGAAATAAGTTTAAAGCTTTGGTGCAATCATCCATTTATCATTTGGGACGGATGGTTACCTATGCTGTAATGGGTTTGGTTTTTGGCATGGTCGGTAAAGGCTTGTCTCTTGCCGGTTTCCAACAAAATGTTTCTATTTTGATGGGGGTCATTATGATACTGGCTGTGATTTTCCCTACGAATTACTTAGGTAAGTTCAATTTTGGAAAACCACTATACAAACTGGTGGGGCGGTTGAAATCTACTTTGGGAACTTACCTTAAAAAACAATCTTATTCATCGTTGTTTGTCATAGGTTTACTCAATGGTTTACTGCCATGTGGATTGGTTTATATGGCGCTTATAGGTGCTATTGCCACAGGAAACGCTGTTTTCGGGGCGTTGTATATGTTTCTCTTTGGTTTAGGAACATCGCCATTGTTAACAGGGTTGATATTAGCGGGCAATTTTTTCTCATTAAACATTAGAAATAAAATAAACAAGGTTATTCCTTATTTTGTTGTTCTGGTAGGCTTAATCTTTATTTTAAGAGGTTTAGGTCTGGGCATCAAGTTTATATCTCCTCCCAATAAAAAGTTAGATATTAACAGAAAACCTATGAAAATGTCTCAAATAACTGATAAACAGGGTGATATTTTTATTTTAAACAGTATAGCTTATGAGTAATCAATTGTATTTATCGGCAGAAGATTTCAACAGCGTGTCTTCAAAAGAGGAGTTTATCAAACTGTTGAATGACAAAGAAGTTCCATCAGATAAAGTCTGGGAAAAGCTGAAATATTTGGAGGATTTGCAAGCCTTACAAATGGAATTGGTAAAGTTGCAACAATGGGTGTCCAATAACAAAAGGAGGGTAGCGGTCATCTTTGAGGGGCGCGATGCCTCTGGTAAAGGGGGGAGTATCAGACGCTTTATTGAACACCTCAACCCGCGTTCTATGCGATTGGTAGCTCTCAATAAGCCTACTGAGGTTGAGCAAGGACAATGGTATTTTACCCGGTATATCAAACAGTTACCCAATCCGGGAGAGATCGTGTTCTTTGACCGTTCGTGGTACAACAGGGCAGTGGTAGAACCGGTGATGGGATTTTGCTCAGATACTCAATACAAGCAATTTATGATTCAGGTACCTGAATTTGAACATATGTTGAGAGAAGATGGAATTGACCTGGTCAAATTATGGTTTTCTATCAGTCAGGAAGAACAAAAAAGACGGTTTGATGCCCGCAGGCAGTCACCGTTAAAACGTTGGAAACTGAGTCCCGTAGATGAAAAAGGTCAGGAGTTGTGGGACAAATACACGTATTATAAAGATGAAATGTTTAGCAAAACACATACAACACATAGCCCATGGGTTGTCATAAGAACAGATGTCAAGCGCCAAGCGCGCCTCGAAAGTATAAGGTATGTCTTATCCTTATTTGATTACGATGGCAAATCTGATATGCGTACGACTTTAATTCCCGATCCCAATATCGTGATGCGTTTTTACCGTTATTATTCTGAATTTATAAAACCTTTTTAAAAATGGAAAAAGTATTGAATTTCACAGAAAAGGAGCTAAAAATATTAAACTCCAACAAAGGTTTATATGCCTTATTGACGCAACGTGGTTTTGATCCTAAAAGAGCTATTCGTTTCGTGCGTTATGAGAAGAATCTCAACAAACTTCAAATTGAGATGGTCAAGCTGCAAAAGTGGGTAGAGATCAATCAGGAAAAGGTGGTCGTTATTTTCGAAGGACGTGATGCAGCCGGAAAAGGGGGAACTATCCGTCGTATTGTTGAAAAAATTAATCCACGTCAATACCGTGTCGTGGCTTTGCCCAAACCCACAGAAGATGAGGTGACCCAATGGTATTTCCAACGTTATGTCAATCAGTTGCCCACAGGCGGTGAAATGGTATTCTTTGACCGTTCATGGTACAACAGGGCTGTAGTTGAGCCGGTTAATGGATTTTGCAATCAGGAGGAATATGAAACGTTTATGGGGCAGGTCATTCCATTTGAAAAAATGATCGTCGAAAGCGGTACGCGATTGGTCAAAATTTATATGTCTATTTCTAAACGCGAACAGGCCAAACGCTTTGAAGAGATCAGAAATAATCCGCTAAAGGTGTGGAAAATGAGTAAAGTGGATGAACGCGCACAAGAGTTGTGGGATGATTATACACACTACAAAGAAAAGATGTTTGAAGTTGCGAAACAAGGAGGATTGCCGTTTGAAGTTATCAAAGCAAACAGAAAAACAGAAGCCAGAATAAAAGCGCTTAAACATTTGCTTGACAGCATTCCTTATGATAAATCTCTGATAGTTTAGAAGTTTCTGTCTGAGTTTGATATTCAGTTTATAAGCCTATAGTTTACTATCTATACGATAGTTTATCGATTTTGTTTGTCGTAAATGTTTTACTATATTTTTAAACCAAAATTTAATAATAATAATCCAATTTTTGTTGGTGCTTTAAAGATAGTTATAACACCTTATAAAACGGTGTTTTAGAGGTTCAAGATTTTTTATTAATAACTTGTGTGCAATGTTAGAACATTTTATGTTTGAAATGTAATTAATAAACTATAAAAATTTATCAATTATGAAAAAAATATTTTTAATTATGCTTTTTGCCATTGGACTGGTTAGTTGTTCAAACGATTCATCAGAACAAAACAACATTCCAATAAACGGTATTGAGAAAGAGTTTCTTTCACAGGTTGAATTTTTGACTGAGAATAATAGTATGCTGATTACACCAAACTATCATTCTATTGAACAACAAATTGCATTCACACCACAAGGTAAAGAAATTAGTTTTTTGACCAGCTTAGGTTTTAAAATTGACCAATCAAATCTGTTTGGCAAAAGTGACTGGACATGTGGTCTTGGAAAAATGGCAGTGGCAAAAGAAGTTAAAAACATAACAGATAACGGAGGATGTGCTTTAGTAAAAAAAGTAGATGATAATGAATATTGCGTAAAAGAAGTCCTTTGTGAGTAGAAACATACGTTTAACAATAGGTATAAATTCAGTGACTACAAAAATATTTTTTGTGGTCATTTTTTTTGATCTATTCACTTCTTAGACAGAATTTAAGATTCTCGGACTGTAGAGAGATTGTATCTCGTAGTCTTTTTTCAAAAGAACTACCCTAAAAAAGACCCCACAAGGTAGCCACAATTAAACAAATAACTAACCCCATTGCCACCGGTAGTAAGGAAGCGACAGCAGTCCATTTAGCACTTTTACTCTCTTTATAGATGGTGTAAATGGTTGTACTGCATGGGTTGTGCAGCAAGCTGAATAACATGACATTTATAGCGGTAAGCAGCGTCCAGCCTCCGGCTTGGAGTATGGTGTGTATTTCAACTTCGGAACCTTCAAACATAACACCTGCACCTTCGCCCATATTTAAGGTTTTAGTCACCAATACTGTGAGCATTAATATCGTGGGAATGACTATTTCATTGGCAGGAATAGCTAAAATATAAGCCAGAATAATCACACCGTTAAGTCCTATAGCTAAGCCGAAAGGATCTAAAAAGTCAATGACCCAATAGGCGATACTTTCCCCACCAATATTTATATTGGAAATCAACCAGATGAGTGCACCGGCAGGTATAGCAAAAACAATAGCACGCCATAGTACAATCAAAGTTCTGTCTATCAGAGAGGTGTAGAGGGTTTTCCAAAATTGTGGCGGACGATAGGGCGGTAATTCTAAGGTAAAGGTGGAAACCTCACCGCGCAACATCGTTCGTGACAGCAACCATGATGTACCAAACATAAAGGCAATTCCCAGCAATGCTATAAAAATAACTGAACCGGTCGCCACCAGGCTTTCGTATTGAGAAGGCACCATCACGCCCAGAAATATCGTGGCAAGTAAAATTTGTGTTGGCCATCGGCCGTTACACAGTGAAAAATTGTTTGTAATAATAGCAATAAGTCTTTCTCTGGGGCTGTCAATAATACGTGTCGCTACGACACCGGCGGCATTACATCCGAATCCCATAGTCATGGTAAGGGCTTGTTTACCATGAGCCCCGGTTTTTTTAAAGAATTTATCCAAATTAAACGCTACACGCGGCAAATAGCCAAAATCTTCCAACAGTGTGAAAAGCGGAAAGAAAATAGCCATAGGAGGGAGCATCACTGAAATAACCCATGCTGCAGCGAGGTAAACACCATCAATCAGGAAACCGCTTAGCCACCAGGGAAAATGAAGCGAAACGGCCCCTTCTTTAAGTATAGGGTAGAGCCATCCCATCAACAAGTCGGCTAACATTTGTGAAGGATAATTGGCGCCTGTGATGGTTAGCCATAACACTACTGCAAGAATTAACAACATGATGGGAAATCCCCATATCTTGCTGGTAACAATACGGTCAATTTTTTGTTCCATATTGAAAATGTTGGGTTTACCCTCTTGCTTGACAACCTTTTGTGATATTTGTGCCGCATCCGTATAAATACTTTCAGTGAGGTAATCATGATAATTTTCCCCCAATTCCCAACGTAAATCATCGGCTTTTTTGAGTATGTCCTTTATGTGAGTCGTTTGTTCTTCCATAATTTAATCTTCCAGATTTCCTAAAGTGCGTTCTTTTATAGCGTTAATAACACTTCTGTCACCTTCCAATAATCTTAATGCAATCCAGCGTGTGTTAGGCAGTTGCGGATATTCTCTTTTTAAGTCCTTGTCAAGTGCTTCAACGGCTTTTCTTATTTTTTGCGGAATGCTTTTGATACGGTGTGGTTTGGTAACGATCTTTTTTTGAACCATATCATCAATGGTCTGTAACAGTTGCGGTAACCCTCTGCCGTATCTGGCACTTGTCGGCACGACCGGAATGCCTAATTCTCTGGAAAGACTGCGGTCATCTATTTCAATGCCGTGTCTTTCAGCTTCATCTATGAGGTTTAAGCACAGAATGGTATTAGGAGTGATTTCTAATATTTGTAAGACCAAATTGAGATTGCGTTCCAGTCTGGTTGCATCTACAACGACAATCGTAATATCCGGTTGACCGAAAAGAATAAAATTACGGGCTATTTCTTCATCTTCTGAAGTGGACAGTAAAGAATAGGTTCCGGGTAAATCAATGAGTTTGTATTTTTTATCGCGGTAACCAAAAGCGCCTTCGGCACGTGTGACAGTTTTTCCTGGCCAGTTGCCGGTATGCTGTCTTAGACCGGTCAAGGCATTAAAAACAGTACTTTTACCGGTGTTTGGATTGCCTGCCAGTGCAATGACAAAATTACTTTGTTGTGAATCATCTCCCCATTTTCTTAATTCCGGATTAGGGTTTAAATCACAATTATTACAATTATTTGGTGAAGGCTTACTCATGATTGTTCTTTTTGGATTAACACGAGTTGGGCTTCTTCCTTACGAAGCGCAATCAACGTGTTTCTTATGTTATACGCCGTAGGATCTTCCAGAGGACTAATGCTCGAAATACTTATGCTTGTGCCTTTGACAAAACCTAAATCCAATAATCTACGGCGAATTTCACCACGGCATTCTCTTGAAATACCTTTGATGGATGCTTTTTCACCCATTTTCAATCGGGACAGTCGATCCAGTTGCGCAAAAATTTCCTCTTCTTCCAGGGGTACAACAGTCAGGGCGTTGGCTACCAATACGGGGAGTTGATGCTCTTTACCTTCAGATATGATAGTGATAGTCCCGTCGTTAGAATTTATGATTTCTATTTGAGAACCCAGATGAATATCCTCAGCTAATATTTGTTGGTAAATGGATTCGGGTTCATCCTGAATATGGACAATTCTACCAATAGTGCCATCCGGAAATGAGCTCAAGGCATTACCGGCTATTTCGCGAATGTTTCCTTGCTTATAGGGGATTGGTGAACCGTGCGGGTCAAATAAGGGGCGTTTTAATTCATCGGTTAATTGTTCGATATGCTCCTCGGTCAACCGGTGTTCAGCTCTTTCAGCCAGTTTGTGCCATTCTCTTTTGTCATAACCTGTTTTTTCAGCCAGATAATGTTCCCAAAGACGATGGGCTCGTACGATACGCAAAGCATATTCTTCACCTTGATTGCTCAGTTTTACCCTGTTTCCTAAAATATTCACCAAATCCGTGTCTTTCATTTTGGTGAGTGTCTTTAGGATTTGACGCTCCTGAAAAGGTAATTGCTTGACCAGAGATTTCATGGTTCTTGTACTTCCTTCTTCTTGGGCATAATAGAGGCTTTTTAAAATATCTTCTAAGATGATTCGCTCCCGTGAATTTAAAAACGTTTTAAGTCTGAACCACCACCCTTTAGGCCTGAAAAACAGATAGCTAAGAACCGCAATGATTATAACGAGTAATATGTAGTGAATTAGATGCATCTAATTTTAAAATTAGTATAGTCTTGCAAATGTATATAAATTTTTTATCTTATACATAAAAGATTTGAGACGTGAGACATGATTTACTGGCCTATGAACGCCGTACATTATCGACTGAATATATTTGTTTTACATAAAAATACTGTTTATTTTAGCTTAGCCAACAGCGTTTAGCCGTTGTATATCGATTAAGAGAATGCTTTTATGGAGAAAACAGATGCAAAATATTTACGTAGATACTTTATTCTAGCCTATATAATTTTTTGGTTATTAATTGCTTTTACGGGGTTTCTAATATTTTTAGAAGTCCCATCATTAGTTCAGAGCATTATGAAAAATGTTTGCGCATGGACGCCTTTCTTTGTCATAATAATCATGTTCAAAAAATTATATCCCAACCTTAACTTCAAAGAATATTTTAAATTACAGTTCACCAAGAAAATAGGTGCTGGTTTGTTTGTATCATCACTCTTGTTACAGGTATTCATAGCATCAATATCTGTTTTAGTGTTTTTTCTGATTAATAATAAATCATTGGATACAATGACCTTGATTGGGGTTTCATTTATTGGACCAGTTTTAATTACAGATTTGACAGGCGGTGCAGTAGGAGAAGAACTAGGGTGGAGGGGGTATGCACTAAATACTTTACAGAAGAAATATACTCCTTTTGTTGCGAGTTTAATACTTGGTGTGCTATGGGGATTCTGGCATCTGCCATTAATGCTTTTATCCGGATATTCAGGGATTGAATTAGTGTATTATATAATGGCATTCATGCTGGCCATTATTTCATTTTCACTGATAATAACATTCTTTTTCAATAAATGCCAAAATATATTAATTGCTATGTGGATGCATTTTTGGTTTAATTTTTTGATGAAAATAGTCGTTATCAAACCACTTGATTTGTTAACATACGTAGCTTTTGGATACCTGATTTCCGCTGCTGTTATCGTTTTATTCAATAGGAATGAAATGCTGAAAAAGAGGGAATGGAAACCTGAACAGTGAGAATTGTACAGGCGTATAACAGCGAATATGCCGTTCTGTTTTCAGCTTCAGCCAAATCACTTTTTATAAAGCCCGCAAGGGGTGCAGGACAACTTCTCGTATATTTACGCTCGTTATGCGCTTTCCTATTGACTTGTAGAACTTTAGTGCGTATAAAGGCTAACGTAAACTCATGAAAATGGTTGAAAATGACAAAATTATCTTAGAAAAGATAAAAGAATAAAACAAGAAAGAAAATACTAC
>PDQD01000067.1 GCA_002747695.1 Flavobacteriia bacterium | reverse complement strand
TATTCCTCTAATGTCATTTGAAAATTATATAGTAGATGAAGGTTCTTTTATAAAAGGTTATAAAAACGGTTTGTGGAAAACCACTTATAAAAACAAGCTTGTCAAAACTGAAAATTGGCGTAAAGGTTTGGCCATAGGCAGGTACAGAGTCTTTGACACCAAAGGGAAATTACTCTACAAAACCAGCTTTGGAAACTATGGTCATGGAAAATATAAAGACTATTACTACAACACAGGTCAACTAAAACAAGAAGGCGCTTACGAAAACGGGAAAAAGCAAGGTGAATGGTGTGACTATGACAAAGAAGGCAATTTAATCAAAACCACTTACTACGACCAAGGCGTACCAAAAACAGAGTAAAAAATCACAAACCTAGTGTTCAATTAAAGACGGTTAATCATTCTTTTACTCCACCTCTACTTCATCTACAAAAATAAATGCTTTGCCTTCATAAGGATGACCTTGATGCCATTCGGGTAATAAACCGTAATTTTTTGCCTCAACTTTCAGGTAACGTGCGGTTTGATCAGACACCTCAAGTGTAAACGGCTGTACCATTACCTCGTAATTTTTACAATCAACAGTGTTATCAACACTTCCTATAGGGGTAAATTCCTGTCCATCTTGAGAGACGTAATAATTGACTTGTGTAGGCATCAAGATCCATGCACGTGTATCTTGTAAAAATGTGGTCGTTATATGATGAATTGGACGGGATTGCTGCAAATCAACAACCGCTATAAAATCAGTATCCTGATAACCTTGCCAACCGCCTTTTTTCCAGTTGGTATCACCCTTAACCCCATCAACCAAACCTAAGGCACCACCACCGTGATACTGTGGATTATAATCAGACAAAAGTTCGACCGTATAATTGTTGGGTTTTTTATAAAATTTAGCTTTAACCGTTTTGCTCTCATACTGACCTTTTAACGCTCTCACATGAACGGTAGCCGTTTCAGTCAGATAAATTGGTTGATTTTTATACAATTGAAAATGCAAAGGCATACCTTCTCTTTCAACCGCGTATTCCAGAATGACACCGGTATTTTTATGGTTTAGTGTAACGGGTAAAGACGTTTCAAAGACATTTGAAGAAGCTTCAATGGTAGGAACGGTTACTATGGGATATTTATACTGGAATACGTTATTAGGTGTTGTTTTATAGCCCAGACGTTTAAGGATATTCTTATCCGTTTGTTCATTGATGATCTGTGATGTACCATCTTCAAAATGCATAGTGGCTTCAAATTGCGGTTTAATAACCTGCCATTCTTCACCGCCCGGATTGATTTGGTATAAACCTAAACTGGACAATACATACCATGCACTCATCTGACCGCAATCTTCATTACCAATCAGACCATCGGGAGTATTTTTATAAAAATCCTTTAGAATACGATCAACCAGTCGCTGTGTTTTGGCGGGTTTACCAATAGCATTGTATAAATAAGCTATATGATGGCTGGGTTCGTTGCCGTGAGCATATTGTCCTATAAGACCTGTGATATCTACCTGATGACGTCCGGTGGTTTGGCTATCTGTATTGAATAGAATGTCGAGTTTTTGTTCAAATTCTATGGTACCGCCGTATGCCTCTACCATGCCCTGAATATCATGCGGGACAAAGAAAGTATATTGCCAGCAATTGCCTTCTGTATAGTTATTGTTAACCTCTTTGGGGTCAAAAGGTTCTTGCCAACCCCCATTCTGTTTAGAACGGATAAAGCCTGTTTCCGTATCAAAAAGATTTTTCCAGTACTGTGACCGTTTCATAAATACCCTGTAGGTATCACGGTCATCCAGTTGTAATGCCATCATGGCAATACACCAATCGTCATAACAATATTCTAAGTTTTTGGACACACTCTCGTGTTCGTCATCTACGGTAATTTGCGCATTATTCTGATAAGCCTCTAAGCCCAAATGATCCAATGTAGCCGAATGTATAGCCGCTTCCATAGCTTTTTGATAATCAAAACCTGTAATACCCTTGACCATAGCATCTGCCATGACCGATACCGCATGATAACCAATCATACAATCAGTTTCGTTACTCGCCAATTCCCAAACCGGTAACCGTCCACTCTGCTCATATTGAACTAGCATAGTCCTGATAAAATCAACCGTTCGCTCACGTTCTATCAAAGTGTAAAGCGGATGCGTAGCCCTAAAAGTATCCCACAGAGAAAATACCGTATAGTAATCAAAATCATCAGCCATATGCAGGTTTTCATCCATACCACGGTATTGACCATCTACATCTTCGGCAATATTAGGCTGCAACATGGTATGGTACAAGGCCGTATAAAAAATGGTTTTTTGTTCCTGATCATCGGTTTTGACATCAATTTTAGACAATTGCATGTTCCATATAGCCTTAGCTTCTTGTTTGACACGGTCAAAATCCCAATCAACGATTTCTCTACTGTTCTTTTGTGCGCCTTCATAACCCGTAAATGAGAGGGAAACTTTCACCAATAATTGTGCCCCACTCTTAACTTTTTTCTCTAAAACCATCATCAAACGACTGCCTTCTCGTGATGTATAAACATCATCAGATTTCTTATCAGAGATAACTTCTTTCACCTTGACAGGCTCATTAAATTCTATTAATGCAAACACATACTGATTCTGTGCCCAAGCTTTGGAGCGACGTTTGACTAAAATTTTATGTTCATCCAAAACTTTTACCTCACCTTCCAATAAATAATCCCTGTGATTTAAATCCAGTAATATATGTGCTTTACCTTTTTCATTGAATGTATAACGGTGAAAACCCACACGGGTTGTTGCGGTCAATTCTACATCAATATTTGTATCATCCAAGTGCACTTTATAGTAGCCGGCTTGTGCTGTTTCGTTTTCATGAGAAAATTTAACTTTATATTTTTCGGGTTCTGTTTCTATAGGCCCCATTTGCGGCAACAACATAATGTCTCCATAATCAGACACCCCCGTTCCGCTGAGGTGGGTATGTGAAAACCCATAGATATGATCATCCTGATAGGCGTAACCGCTACAGCCTTCCCAACTTCCATCTATACGGGTATCAGGGGAGACTTGCACCATACCAAAAGGCAAGGTAGCTCCGGGATATGTATGTCCGGTACCACCGGTACCTACCATAGGGTTGATATAATCTGAGTAAGCTTTGTTTTGCGCCCATACAACTGTGGTACTTAGTAGAAAAATTAAAACTAAAATACCGGCTTTGTTTAGCTGGGAATTATTTGTCATAGATAATCAATATATTTTTAACAAATATACAATATAAATACATACTATTTGCTCTGAGTACAAGCTTATGAATCTTCTTTCTCCTTTTGAGCCAATAATATAAAAAAGGAAAGCGCTTCAGGGATATACCCTAAAGCGCTTTTATTAAAAAAACTGGTTAGATTCTAATTGACGCTCTGTACCATTTGTACTTTATTACCACCAACAATGATGGCTTCTTCATTCAACGGAATCAATTTATGGTGACGTTGGGGCAATGACTTTTCTAAACCTTTATGTACATTGTCCATTTTTACGATAGGATGTACTTTTAAATACGCTCCTAAAACCACCATATTGAAAATCTTTCTGTTTTTCAATGCAGAGGCTTCTTTAGCCCCTTCTATGACAGCTATATTGATGTCTTTACGTGTTGGCGGATGTGTAATCCCGTTTGGATCGTATAATAATAAACCTCCAGGTTTTACTGTTTTTTCAAACTTATCCATGGATTGTTGGTTAAGCACAATCGCCGTGTCAAATTCATTCAAAATAGGTGAACAGATACGGTCGTCACTCAAGATCACAGATACGTTGGCAGTACCACCACGCATTTCCGGACCGTAAGAAGGCATCCAACTTACTTCCTGACCTTGCATGATGCCAGAATAGGCTAATATTTTCCCCATAGACAATACACCTTGCCCACCAAATCCTGCTATGATTATTTCTTCAGTCATTTGTAATAATTTTAATGTTTTTTATTATTGGTTGATTTACCTTAAATTGTCAATGTCAATGCGTCTTTCATTAAAATATGACATCCAATAGTGATTAAGACCTCATTCTAATTGATGCTATCAATTAACACCTTAACCCATTAACTTATTGACTTAAACGCTTACTGAATTGCTTACTTTTTGATGTCTCCCAATGGGAAATATTCAGTCATGTGTTCATCCAGCCAATTATTGGCTTGATCCGGTGTCATTTTCCAACCAGAGTTACAATTAGATAATACTTCGACAATTGATAATCCTTTATTATCACGTTGGTTTTCAAAAGCTTTTTTGATTGCTCTTTTACATTTATTGACCAAATTAGGCTTATGAACCGCTTGTCTTGTGGCATAACATACGCCAGGCAACGCAGCAACCATTTCAGTGATTTTCAATGGGTAACCCATATTATCTACGACCCTACCATAAGGAGAAGTTGATGATTTCATACCCTCAAGAGTCGTTGGAGCCATTTGACCACCGGTCATCCCGTAAATACCATTATTGATGAAAATGATTACAATATTTTCCCCACGGTTACAAGCGTGAATGGTTTCAGCAGTACCAATAGCAGCTAAGTCACCATCACCTTGGTAGGTAAACACATATTTTTCCGGATATACCCGTTTGATACCAGTAGCTACTGCGGGTGCTCTACCGTGAGCTGCTTGTTGCATATCTACATCCATAAACTCATAAGCTAGTACCGAACATCCCACCGGTGCGATACCAATAGCCTTGTCAGTAATACCCATTTCTTCTATGACCTCCATAACCAAACGATGCACTACACCGTGACCACAACCCGGGCAATAACTCAGGGTTGCATCGGTCATATTTTCCGTTTTTTCAAAAACTTTTTTACCCTTTTGAATAATTTCTTCAGGTGTTATAACAGAAGTTGTCATTTTTAAATGTTTTTATTAACCACTTACAAATAAGCAGTCATTTATAATTAATGTTTAAAGATTGAAATCTTTTTTTAGTTCGTCATATACTTGTCCCGGACTGGCAATCATACCACCGGTTCTACCATAATAATACACCGGAACTTTACCGTTTACTGCTAATCTTACGTCTTCCACCATTTGACCGGCATTCATTTCTACAGTTAAGAAACCTTTGACCTGATTAGCATATTTAGCAATAACCTTTGAAGGGAATGGCCATAAAGTAATTGGTCTGATAAGTCCCACTTTAACACCTTCAGCTCTGGCTACTTGCACAGTTTTTTGACTGATACGGGCACTACTTCCGAAGGCTACTATAATATATTCAGCATCTTCACACATGATTTCTTCATGCTCTACTTCTTTCTCTTCTATCTCACGGTATTTAGCTTGTAGGTGATCATTATGTTTTTCCATCACCTCAGATTTTAAGTTCAATGAAGTGATAATATTACGGTCTCTGCCTTTTTTACCGGTAGTTGCCCACTCACCATATTTCTCTACTATTTCTTCATTGCTCATACGTTCTTGTTGATCCGGCAAATAAACTTTTTCCATCAATTGTCCGATAGCACCATCTGCTAATATCATTGCAGGGGTTCTGTACTTAAACGCCAATTTAAAAGCTTTATCCACAAAATCTGCCATTTCCTGAACTGTAGAAGGTGCCAAAACGATTAAGCGGTAATCACCGTGACCACCACCTTTGGTCGCTTGGAAATAATCAGCTTGTGAAGGTTGGATGGTTCCCAAACCGGGGCCACCACGCATAACATTGACTACTAAACAGGGTAATTCTGCACCGGCGATATAAGAAATTCCTTCTAATTTCAAACTCACACCGGGACTTGATGATGAGGTCATTACTTTTTTACCACATCCGGCAGCTCCATAAACCATATTGATGGCGGCTACTTCACTTTCTGCCTGTAGCACTTCCATACCGGTTCGTAAATGTGGTTGTTCCAACATTAGGTATTCAATAACCTCTGATTGCGGGGTAATGGGATAACCAAAATAAGCATCCACACCAGCTCTGATAGCAGCTTCTGCTAAAGCTTCGTTACCCTTCATTAATTTTAATTCATCCATTGTTTTTAGGTTATAAGTTAAATTAAAATGCAGTTATCAATACTACATTGATTAGGATTTAAATTGATAAACAGTGATACACATATCCGGACAAACGAGCGCACAAGCTTTACAGCCCGTACAAGCATCGTGATCCGACGGATAAGCCGGATTAAATCCTTTATCGTTAACTGCTTTATTTAGACTCAATACGTGCGTAGGACACGCCACTACACAAAGATTACATCCTTTGCAAGCTTCTGTGTCAATCACTACAGCACCACGAACTTTTGCCATGATTATTTATTTTTTAAATTTTTACAGCACAAATTTAGCCAATACATAAGTGTCTCAAAATGACTAATATCAGGTTTTTCAACAATTTAGTGTTTCACAGCACATTTTACCCTTAACAATCTTATACACAAATAATTAAAATTATTATAAATTTAAAAAAAATCCTTAATTATAATGATTATAAACTGAATATTTTTACGTTTTTTAACACATTTTCAATATTATTTTCAAAACATGCAACAATACACCCAAAAATATTTAACGTAAAGACTTAAAGGTTTTATTTTTTAGAACAAAATAGCTAAAGACAATATTTGTCAAAGAGGCGTATTTTAAACGCTTATTGGGCTGTTTTTTGCGTTTTTTGATGAGATATTTTAAGTGCATGTAAAAGGAGCCGTGAGCTTTAATTATTGCCCATGTATGTTTTGGTTGACCTTCCAGCAAAAATTTTAGTCCGGCCACACCATCGAGTAATAATCGGACGACTACAAGCCCCAAAAAGAGCCCCGGTTTATTCTTTACAATATTGAACAGAGAGTTTCTGAAGTTCAAAAAGGTTTTACGCCAATGGGCATGATTTAAGGTAGCTCCCCCCACATGATAAACCGTTGAAAGCGGTGTATATTTTGCCGTATAGCCGGCATTGAAAGCCCGCCAGCACAAATCTATTTCCTCCTGATGAGCAAAATACCGTTCATCAAAAGCCCCTAAAGCCCAAAACACCTCGCTTCTGATAAAAAAACAAGCCCCGGAAGCCCAAAAGATATCAACTTCGTCATCATATTGCCCTTGATCTTCTTCTAAGGTATCAAATATACGCCCTCTGCAATACGGATAAGCAAAACGGTCAATAAAACCACCGGCAGCACCGGCATACTCAAAATAAGTTGGACGTTTATAATCCAGTATTTTAGGCTGGATGATCGCTGTTTGAGATTGCGACTGAAAAATTTTGATCACAGGCTCTAACCAACCTTCAGTGACCTGAACGTCTGAGTTAATCAAACAATATAAATCTGCGTTGATGGATTTTAATCCCTCATTATAACCCCGCGCATAACCACCATTATCCGAGTTTTCTATAACTTTAACAGTCGGGTAATTAGCTTTAACAAATGCCACGGAATCATCGGTAGAATGGTTATCAACCACATAAATATCCGCAAATTCTTTGGGTGTAAAATGCACCAAATCGGGTAGAAATTGCTCTAACAAAGCCCGCCCGTTCCAGTTTAATATGACAACAGCCAACGTCATGTTCAGTCTTGGATTTTATAAATTTGTAAAGATAGGTTAGACATCAGTTTTACCGAACAAATATTATTCTGTATTGGCTTTCAAAAATTGTATCAATTGCTTCACAGCTCTACCCCTGTGGCTAATCGCTGATTTATCTTCCATAGTCATCTCTGCAAAGGTTATATCGTAACCATCTGGTCTGAAAACAGGATCATACCCAAAACCACCTTTGCCTTGTCTATGGTCAATAATCTCTCCATTGACAACACCTTCAAAATAATGTTTCTCACCATTCAGATTCAACGCAATAACCGTAACAAAACGGGCTTTTCTATTGGTCACACCCTTTAAATTAACCAATAACATATCTATATTCTTGTCGTGATTTACCGGTTCTCCGGCATATCGGGCAGAATAGATACCCGGTTCATTATTTAAGGCTTCGACTTGCAATCCGCTATCATCGGCAAAACAATCCAAACCATATTTTTGGGTGATATAATCAGCTTTGAGTGCTGCATTACCTGAAAAAGTATCAGCTGTTTCAGGTATATCTTCCGTACAACCGATAGCCTCTAATCCTACAATGTCAAACTGAGGTAACATCTGACGCACTTCTTCTAACTTATGCTTATTATTGGTAGCAAATACTAATTTCTTCATGGTTTATCAGTGAATGAATGACAAAAATACAATAATCTTCGGAAGTCTGAATTCTGCAAAGCATGACAGCCCCAAGCCGGCAACATTTAAGGTTTGGGAGTTTTTCGTAATTTCGCAGCTTTAAAAAACATGACCTTCTCATGAAGAAATTCTTAATGTACTTTATCATAGGACTGTTAGTCATTCAGGTCATCAGACCCTCAAAAAACAAGCACGAAGTAAACCCGGCACAAAGCATCGGTCAGGTTGTTG
>PDQD01000079.1 GCA_002747695.1 Flavobacteriia bacterium | reverse complement strand
GAAATAAAGGACAGTTCCGGAAGAATGCAAGTGTATTTTAAGCGTGATGATGTCTGCCCCGATGAGGATAAAACCATGTACAACACAGTTTTCAAAAAACTTTTGGACATCGGTGACATTATTGGCGTGGAAGGTATCGTAAAAAAAACTAAAGTAGGTGAAATCACCCTGTTTGCCACAAATTTTACCGTATTATCAAAATCTTTAAAACCTTTACCGGTCGTCAAGACAGATGCTGACGGTAAAGTACACGATGCCTTTTCTGACCCTGAACTACGTTACCGCCAACGCTATGTGGATCTGATAGTCAACGATCACGTTAAAGACACGTTTATCAAACGTACTAAAATCACCAATGCCATGCGTTCATTTTTCAACAAGCGTGGCTATCTGGAGGTAGAAACACCTATCTTACAGCCTATTCCCGGCGGTGCAGCAGCACGTCCTTTTGTGACCCATCACAACACTTTGGATATGCCGTTGTATTTACGAATTGCCAACGAATTGTATCTCAAACGACTGATCGTCGGTGGTTTTGAAGCCGTTTATGAATTTGCCAAGGACTTCCGTAACGAAGGTATGGACCGTACCCACAATCCTGAATTTACCGTTATGGAATTATATGTTGCGTACAAAGATTATAACTGGATGATGGGTATGACCGAAGAACTTTTGGAATATGTAGCAACAGAAGCTGTAGGAAATACAGAGGTTCAAATAGGAGACAACACAGTTAGTTTTAAAGCTCCTTACCCGCGCGTACCTATTCTCGAAGCCATTAAAACCCATACGGGTATAGACGTTTCAGGTATGGATGAATCAGCGCTTAGAAAAGTTTGTGATGATTTAGACATCAGTTATGATGAATCATTCGGGGTAGGGAAATTAATTGATGAAATTTTTGGTGAAAAATGTGAACATCACTACATCCAACCTACTTTTATCACAGATTACCCCAAAGAAATGAGCCCACTGACCAAAGAACACAGGTCAAACCCACGTTTGACAGAGCGTTTTGAACTCATGGTCAACGGGAAAGAATTAGCCAATGCTTACTCTGAACTCAACGATCCTATTGACCAACGCGAGCGTTTCGAGGATCAATTACGATTATCTGAAAAAGGCGATGATGAAGCGATGTTTATAGATCAGGATTTTTTACGTGCCCTGGAGTACGGTATGCCGCCTAACTCCGGTATAGGTATAGGAATCGACCGTTTGGTAATGTTCCTAACTAACAATGCGTCTATCCAGGAAGTTCTTTTCTTCCCACAGATGAAACCAGAGCAAAAGCACGTAGAATTAAGTGATGGGGCTAAAAACGTTTTAGATTTACTTAAAAAAGAGGATCCCATACAATTAGTCCAACTCAAGGCAAAAACTGATTTATCCAATAAAAAATGGGATAAAGCCATCAAAGAATTAACCAAAAACAAAATCGCTGAGGTTTATAAAGAAGACGAAACGTTATGGGTGAAAACAGTATAATAAGTCCTTTACTCAGCTTAAAAATACCCTAAAAAAAAACCTGCAAAAATTTGGCGAATTGAAAAAAATTTGTTCCTTTGCTTACTTATTAAACATTTTTAACACTAAAAACCCGAATATCATGAAACTCATCAAAGGATTATTCTTAATAGCAACGCTTTCAATTATTTTAGTTGCTTGTGAGGACAACAAAAAACCAAAAGACGCTGCCAAAGAAGGTGTAGAGGCTGTTGATAACGCTGCTACAAAAACCGGTGACGCTCTTAAAAAAGGCGTTAACGCAGTAAAAGAAGGCGCTGAAAACACCATGGAAAAAACTGGTGACGCTGTAAAAGAAGGTGTCAACGAAGTCAAAAAAGGTGCTGAAGAAGTAAAGAAAGGTGCTGAAAAAGTAGTCAAAGAAGGTGTCAATGAAGTTAAAAAAGGTGCCGAAGAAGTGAAAGAAGGTGCTAAAGCTGTCAAAGAAGGTGCTGAAAAAGCTGTTGACAACACTAAAAAAGAAGTCAAAAAAGGCGCTAACAAGCTTAAAAAAGCTGTAGAACTTGACAACGATGAAGGTTGTTAATCTACACTTATAGACTGAAAATTTAAAAAATCCGGTTTTACACCGGATTTTTTTATGTCAAATCACAGCAGATTGATACCTTTGCCCAATATTTTTTCACCATGAATATTACCATAGAAAACTACCTCGATTCAACCTATTTAAAAACACCTGAACAATCGGGTTTAACCTCTGAAGCCACAGAAAAAGAAGTACGTAAACTCGTGCAAGAATGTATTGACAACGGGTTTGTGCTTGCCATGATAAGACCTGAATACATTACAATGGCCAGAACAATGATAGATCTGGTCAATGCAGATGTTTTGGTAGGTACTGTCATAGGTTTTCACGAAGGCACTTACAGCATTGAAGACAAATTGACAGAAGCCAAAAAAGCAATTGCTGATGGTGCCGATGAGTTAGATTTTGTCATCAACTATACAGCCTTTAAAAACGGAGAGATTGATTTGGTCAAACGGGAAGTTTATGAAGGCACAAAAATAGGGTTAGCACATGACAAAGCCGTCAAATGGATAATAGAAATTGCCGCTTTGACCGATGATGAAATTGCCGGTATTACACATCTTATAAGAGATGTGGTTTTACAAAATTTTGATGACAAAGACTATCCAAAAGTTTATGTCAAATCTTCAACCGGTTTTTATAAAACGACAGACGGAAAACCCAACGGCGCTACTTTTGAAGGTATGCAAATCATCAAGGACAACGCTGGTCCTCTATCCATCAAAGCAGCCGGTGGTGTAAGAAACTATGATGACGCCGTGAAAATGATAGCTTTAGGGGTCAACCGTATAGGAACATCATCTGCCAAAGCCATTGCAGACGGCTCCTCTGTACAGAATGACTACTAAACCCCGGACATGTCTTTAAAAAACGTTTTTAAACAATCGAGCATCGCCAATGCTTATGATGCTTATTATCAAACAGAACAAGGTCTTGTCATAGACCGTATTGAAAAAAAGCTGATTGGCGAACTGCTTAACAAAACTATACCCGGTGACAAGCTTCTGGAGTTAGGCTGTGGAACCGGACATTGGACGCGTTTTTTTAAAAATCATGGATTTGAAGTCACCGGTATTGACAATTCAGATGCTATGCTAAGTGTAGCACAACGTAAAAATCTTAATTGCATCAAAGCTGATGCTGAAAATTTACCGTTTGACAATCATTCTTTTCCGGTTGTGGCTTCCATTACCATGTTAGAGTTTGTCGACAATCCCGGAAAAGTCTTCGATGAAATATATAGAATTTTAAAACCCGATGGTTACCTGATTTTAGGTTGTCTCAACAGAGATTCGGTCTTAGGACAGACCAAAAACAATAGTGACACCTTCAGACACGCTGATTTTTTTACAAAAACAGACTTAAAACAATATTTAACCCGTTTTGGAAACCCTCAGTTTTATGAAGACGTTTATATGAACAACGATTTTTCATTAGTTTTAAAGCCAAAACCTAAAGAACAAATTCAACCGGTTTTTATAGCTGCCATAGTCCAGAAAACCAGATAATATGCAGATAAGTATTGACATAAGTTATTACCCACTCACTGACAAATACAATGAGGCAATAGAGACATTTCTGCACGAACTGAACAAGGATACTTCATGTGAAATTTTCACAGGGGCGATGAGCACCTCAATAAGTGGTGAGTATCAAGAGGTCATGTCTTTATTGACCTCATCCATGCTCCCCCTGATGAATAAGTATGCTTCTGTTTTCAACCTCAGAATTGCCAATGCCTGTGAAACTAAAACCTGATAGTTCTTTATCTGAACCGTCCGCAAAGCACTTGTAATTTACTATAAAAACCAACTGTCATAATCGCCCAAATCATTATGAATTATAAGCAATTAAAGACTTAAAATTCTCTCTTGTTGTCAATTCAAATAAAAAGTTTAATTTTGAATTTTTCAAGTAAAAACTGATATGATTTGGACAGATTTTAAAGAAGCAGTGCTCATAGGCATTATCCTTGCATTCATGGTAGGCCCTGTTTTTTTCATGTTGATTGAAACCAGTATCCTCAAAGGCTTCAGAGCTGCTTTAGTCTTTGATTTGGGTGTAATGGTTGCAGATATCATATTTGTATCTCTGGCCTATTTTGGTAGTAAACCACTTCTGGATAATATAGAAAACAACCCTCTGTTCCTTAAAATAGGTGGTGTAGTGTTGATGTTATACGGTTTGTTTTCTTTTTTTAAAACCAAACAAAAAGACGTCATTCAGGATGAAAGTCTGGTCATCAAGCAAGATTCTAATTATATCAAACTCTTTCTCAAAGGCTTTTTTCTCAACCTCATCAATGTAGGTGCCCTGAGTTTTTGGATAGGATTAATTTTAATTTACGGTGCTCAATATCAAATGAACACAAAATTAATAGCGTCGTTTTTCGGCATTATTATATTGTCTTATTTATTGGTTGATATCCTGAAAATTTTATTAGCCAAAAAATTAAGGCAACAACTCACGCCTTCTCATGTGTTTAAACTCAAGAAAGCTATTGCCGTCATTTTGTTTATCTTTGGATTCATCCTGTATTTTAAAAATTTAATTCCTGAAAAACACCTGAAAGGGATTGAAAAAACAATTGAAAAACCTGTAAACCATAAACAAAGTCAAGTTTATAAAACCTTTAACCATTCATTTTCCTGAAAACATGGACTAATGACTATAATAAACATCCGAAACCTATAAATTTACCCTCTTTATACAAATCATTTATCTCATGTATCGTTATTTCTACATCGTCATTTTTGTACTTATGTCTCAATTGAGTTTTTCACAAACAGATAACAGACAATTTGTTGCTTTTTCTCAAGAAGATGATTTTTATAAAATAGACACCAATGACGGTCATTACCTCTTGAGGTTTTTTAACGATTATATTGTAGAAAACAACTTTATTCCCAAAAATGAAACGTATAATCCCCAATCTGAAGCGGTTATTTTAAACACCAATATGATACCTGAAATCATTCAAAGTGATAACAGCATAGACTTCATTACCGGTGGGCTTTGTGTGACGTTAAAAAAAAAGCCATTTCAATGGGAATACTACTACAATGACAGATTTCTAATTTCAGAAAAAGACGGTTATCAGGCTAATGGCACTTTAATGTCCATCAACTTTAACATTGATAAAGATGATGTTCTTTACGGTGGTGGCAACAGAGTTCTGGGCATGAACAGACGTGGTCATAAACTCAAACTCTATAACCGTGCCCATTACGGCTATGAAACGAAATCCGAATTGATGAACTATACGATGCCTTTGGTCGTATCTTCCAAAAAGTTTGGGGTTCTTTTTGACAATGCCCCTATCGGTTATTTAGATTTAGACAGTCAAAAGAACAACACCATTACCTATGAAACTATTTCGGGCAGGATGACTTACCAAATCATAGCAACTGACACCTGGGAAGACTATGTCGTACAGTTTACGGCATTGACCGGCAGACAGAGCCTGCCACCACGCTGGGCTTTTGGTAATTTTGCCAGTCGCTTTGGTTACCACTCACAAGCCGAAACAGAAAAAACTGTTGCATTGTTCAAAGAAAAAAACATCCCTTTGGACGCCGTAGTACTGGATATTTACTGGTTTGGTAAGACCATATTTGACGAAATGGGTAATCTAAAATTTTACCGTGATTCTTTTCCGGAGCCGGAGCAAATGATTAAAAACTTTAAAGCTCAAAAAATTCATACCGTTTTAGTTACGGAACCTTTTATACTGACAACTTCAGACCGTTGGGACGAGGCTGTCAAAGAGGATATTTTGGTCAAAGACAGTTTAGGAAAGCCTAAAACATGGGATTTTTACTTTGGGAACACTTCATTGATTGATCTTTATAATCCAAAAGGGCGTCAGTGGTTTTGGAACATTTACAAGCATTTCACCCAAATGGGAATTGATGGCTGGTGGGGTGATCTGGGAGAACCCGAAGTACATCCGTCAGATGCTTTACACATGACCGCTACTGCAGATGAAATTCACAACATTTACGGACATGATTGGGCCAAACTCATCTACAAAGGATATCAAAGAGATTTCCCTCATACCAGACCTTTTATTCTTATGCGCGCAGGTGCGGTAGGTTCACAACGCTATGGGATGATTCCATGGACAGGTGATGTCAACCGTTCATGGGGCGGACTGCAAGTCCAGCCGGAGCTTGCCTTGCAAATGGGCTTACAAGGCATAGGTTATATGCACTCTGATTTAGGTGGGTTTGCAGGCGCAAATTTAGATGACGAACTCTACGTACGCTGGTTACAATACGGTGTATTTCAACCCATATTCAGGCCACATGCCCAAGAAGAAGTCCCTTCTGAACCCGTTTACCGTTCGCCCAAAGTTCAGGAATTGAGCAGAACTGCCATTAATTTACGCTACCGGCTCCTGCCCTACCTCTATACGCTGGCCTTTAATAATCAGGACAAAGGTTTACCACTGATGCGACCTTTATTCTTTTATGATGACAATCCTCAATTATTGACCTACAAAGATGCCTATTTATGGGGACGGGATATGCTCATCGCTCCGGTCATGAAAGCTGACACCAAAACACAGGAAGTCTATTTCCCCAAGGACAGCCATTGGTACGACTTTTACACATTTAAAAGCTATGATGGCGGACAAATACATGACATTCCACTCCATGAAAAGTATATTCCGACCTTTGTCCGCGGTGGTGCATTTATTCCTATGACGCCTGTGTTTCAAAACACTGAGGATTACAACATAGAGAACCTGGAAGTCCATTTTTTCAATGATCCATCAGTCAAACAATCTGCCTTTGAAATGTACCATGATGACGGTAAAACACCTGAGGCTTTAAAAACATCAAAATTTGAAATGCTCACTTTCTCCTCTGAATCAAACAAAAAATCACTAAAAATAAATATCAAACAAGATTACGGCATTCGTTACCAACCTTATAAAAAGAATATTCTATTAGTTGTTCACAACCTCAATAAAAAGCTCTCAAAGGTTAAAATTAACGGTAAAAAAGTGAAATTTGATCAGGAAACGGACTATCAAAACATTTTAATAATACCTGTAACCATAGAAGAGTATGACGTCTCTGTAAAATTTGTATATTAAAACCAAACCATGAAACCATTCTGTAAACATAAACAGGACACCTAACCATAGCATTACAATGGTTTCAGCTGTTATTTCAACAGCCAAAACATACAAACACATGAAATATTTAACTATTATTATCGTAATTATGAGTATAGGATTAAGCAGTTGTAAAGAACAAAAACAAGACAATAATTCTGAAACAACCCCACTTCCAAAGCTAACAGACGAAGTTCTGGAAACAGCCATTATTTATGAAGCTAATATTCGTCAGTATTCGCAGGAAGGCACTTTTAAAGAATTTACCAAAGACATCCCTTCTCTAAAGGAGCTCGGAGTCAAAATCATTTGGGTTATGCCGGTTTATCCTATTTCCTTAACCAAACGTAAAGCCACCGGCCAAAAATTTGTATCGGAAATAGAAGATCCTGAAGAACGCAAAAAGTATTTGGGAAGCTACTACGCCATTTCAGATTACAGAGGTGTAAACCCTGAATTCGGCACCATAGGCGATTTACGTCAACTCATAAAAACGGCTCATGATAACAATATGTATGTTATTCTTGACTGGGTTCCCAATCACACAGGATGGGATCATGTATGGATCAAAGAACATCCGGATTTTTACACAAAAAATGCTCATGGGGAAATCACTCATCCGTTAAAAGAAGACGGCACCTCTATGGGCTGGGATGACGTTGCAGATTTAAACTATAACAATCCTGAGATGCGTAAGGCCATGATTGCCGATATGTCTTATTGGATTACTGAAGAAAACATCGACGGTTTCAGATGCGATGTTGCCGGTATGGTACCGGTTGATTTCTGGGATGAAGCCATAACAGAACTACGTTCAAAAAAAGACATCTTTATGCTTGCTGAAGCTTGGGAACCGGAACTCATGCAGGGTGGACGTTTGTTTGATATGTGTTATGGTTGGGATAACCACCACCTGATGAAAGCTATTGCCAAAGGTGAAAAAAACACGCATGATTGGGATTCTTATATCAATACAATGAACGAACGGTATGAAAAAGATGATATCATCATGAATTTCATCGCAAATCACGATGAAAACTCATGGAATGGCACAGTCAATGAAAGTTTTGGTAATGCCCGCGAAATTATGGCCGTATTGACCTATTTGACACCCGGTATGCCTTTGATTTACAGTGGTCAGGAATACGATTTGGATCATCGGTTAAAGTTCTTTGAAAAAGATCAGATTCCCAAAACCAAAGGTTTTTTCTATCCATTATTCCATAAACTTGGTGTCCTAAAAACTGAATACCCGGCTCTGAATGGCGGTAAAAATGCAGGAACTTATACGAGAATTGCTACCGAAGCCAATGGTAAAGTACTGGCATTTGTGCGTG
>PDQD01000078.1 GCA_002747695.1 Flavobacteriia bacterium | reverse complement strand
CTGTTTTATGCGGCATTAAAAATCAGAATCAAACGATTGGCAGATTAACGTTTAGAGGGCTCTTTTTTTATTGATTCTTTGTCGGTTTTTAATGAATCTTTTTCTTTGTTCAATGAATCCCGTTCTGTGAGCATTTTACTTAGACGTTTTTGTACTTCTTTATGCATCTCTTCATACTCATCAATCCTACTCATATAGTAATGATTACTCCTGCTAAAACGTATGCTGTCAATCCCGTACTTTTCATAAACTAAAGGTGTGTAATCGACATTTCTTTCCAAATTGGTGTTTTTGACATGATAAGCGGCTTTGGCCAGATATAAATCTGTCAATATATCTGTCATCTTCCGCTTTGAGATAAGATCCTTAGGTTTCTTGTAGATAGTATTACTCGTACAGGATCCTATGAGAAGTAGTAAGGCTATAAATACTGTCAGTTG
Organism: Flavobacteriia bacterium; assembly: GCA_002747695.1. Classification (GTDB taxonomy): domain Bacteria; phylum Bacteroidota; class Bacteroidia; order Flavobacteriales; family Flavobacteriaceae. Next base: position 8,130 of record PDQD01000078.1, on the reverse strand, counting down.
CGTAAACTTCATGTCTTGTGTTTTATGAGGCTAAAGTATAAAATATCCGGCAAAATATAAGCAGTTACCGTACCTGTGGGTGGATTGTAAGTGTATCGTTGGTAGTATAATAACGTGTACTACTCACTGACTGTGAGTACACCGCTATTATTCTTGATATGCCACTCTCTGAGGTCTTCTTTGGATTCAAATCCTTCACCGTATAAGGTATCGGAAGGGGTTATCAATACAAATGGTTTTTCTGTGACAAAATAATGTAATTTCTGATCCCAATAAATTTGCTCTGTTTTCAGGGTATATTGGTTGGCGTGATTCGTAATGACGACATTGTTTTTGATTTCTGCTATTTCAGTAATAGTATAACTGATGGCATAATCACCGTCAACAGTAATTGAATCCTTGTTCTTGTCTATTTTAGTGATGTGTATACCTTTGGGGAATTCAGAATACGGATGTTTTTCCCGGTTACTGTAGTCATAAAGCAAAGGGCTGATAAGTTTTGTCGTAATTCTTCCGGAATCTTTGTAAACAGTATTGATGTTTTCGGCTACGCCAATAGGGAGGTTTTCATCGGCGAGGAAATCACGTACTTTTTTGATGTCGTTTTGACAAGAAAAAATCAGTGTTGACATCAAGATGCCAACACTGATTTTTAATATATGATTTGATGTAAATATCAAATTGAGTTAAGATTGATTGTTACGGTACTCTTACACTTTCGCCAATCCAGCAACCTACATTGTAAGTGCTGCCGGGTGTTAAACCTTCCACGAATACATCTTCTTTGGATGGTGCTTTGGACGCATAAGAATTGATGAATTTATTGGCCAATGAAGTGATACCGGGGTCAACTGCTCTGGCACGTTGTGCTTTGGCCAAGGCTGCTTGATAGATCATACGGGTTTTGAAAACATCACCGCCACCACAAGATCTGGCACTTGAAGCGTACATCTGAGCTATGAGCAGGTAAGCTTTACCAAAGCTGGAACGGGATTGAAGAGCTTGCTTAGCATAACTTCTCGCTTCAGAGAAACGACCTTTGTCTTTCATCAACATGGCAATGGTCAATAAAATGTCAGCTTTTTTATAAGCATCAGATTCAAGATCAACAGCTTTTTTGAAATATTCTAAAGCCTTAGTTTCATTACTTTTTTTCATCTGTAGGTTAGCATAAGCTACATAAGCACTGGGGCTTTGATCTATATTGACATATTTTTCTACGATACGGTCATAGAGATTAGAGTCTGTACAACCTTTCTTTTGTAACCTTGAAGCACCTCTTTTTAACCATTTGATATCATTTTGCATATTGTCAAATTCAGCTTCATACAAAGGAATCAGACGGTCACAAGTTGCGAATTCTTCAGACATATCTGTGATGACACTGGCTGCTTGTCCAAGACCTTCAAGATTGGTTGAATAGGCTTTTTTAAGACGCGCCTGTTTAGCATTCAATTCTCCACCATCAGTTTCTACTTTAGTATATTCATCTAATTTCTTAGAAAAAGCATTCATCTTCTCTTCAATCACCTCATTGAGGTTGTCATACATATCAAAGATGTTTTGTACGTTTGAGTTTCTGTTACGTTCTATATAGCCTTGAAAGAACAGAGGAATCGCAACGACACCCATATCAGAAGCTTTGGTGTTATAAGCTTTTTCAAGATAAGTGAAAACATCGGCTTCAGGCGCATTGGCTTTGCGTAAGAACATAGCTAAATCACTGTAAACTCTTGCCGGGCTTTTGTCAGGATAGTACTCCAAACGTTGTTCGGCAACTTTTTTAACCAGTGCCAAGGCTTCCTCTTTTTTAGAAGCATCTTTACAGTTGTCATAACGGTATTCTGCTATTTTTGCCCCTACCTTATAGATGTTTATAGACAATTTGGGACAGTTTTCAAAAGTCCATAACCAAGGTTCATAAGCAGATTCATAGTTTTTGTTTTTGGCATCTACCCTCCATTTGTTGTATTCAATCTGACATTTTTGATCTTGGCTACTACTCGTTTGAGCGTATAAATCAAAATTTACGGCAAAAAACAATACAAAAGCAAACATTGCAAATTTCATGGTTGAAAAAGTTTTCATCTTTTAGGTGTTTTTATATTAATCAATCTTTCTTTTAAGGAACCACTTTTCAGCGATATTTAGTCCGACACGCAAGTTAACATATTTTTCTTTAATAAGACCATTTGATGTCGTTCCTCTTTGACCGAACTCTACACTCATGTTGAGACGGGACATTCGGTTCCCCATTGGTAATCCTAATCCAAAAGATATGCCAAAGTCTGTTAATGGTGTAAAATTACCCGTGTCTTGTGAGGTTCTTACGGAAAGTCCGGATTCTTCATATTTCAATCCAGCTTTGTAAGAAACTCTGTTCCAGTAGCTTGTAACGGAGTTTAATTTGGGGATAAAATAACCACCCACAGCAACCCTGTTTCTGGTAGAATACTGAACTTTTGAGTTACTCAACAGTCCTTCCGGAAAAGTCCAAGCTTTTTGTGAAGTAAATTCTGCTCCTGTGTACCATTTTCCCGGCTTTCCTATACCAATACCGGAATGTAAGACCATCGGACGTTTGATTTCTCGGCTTATTTCATAATTAGCAACCAAGGTGTCTTGTGGAATTATAGTGCCATTGGGTGCATAATAGTAGTTATAAAGGAATTCATCATTGGTGGACTTGATGGTACTTTTTAACGTAGCCGAGGCTTCGGCTTTTATCGTGAGATTTTTGGAAATACTGTCGTTATAACTCAGTCCCAGTTTTAAGGCAGTACCCCTTAATTGTGCACTCATGTTATATTGTTTGTAACGTGCCACACCTGCTTTTTCATTAGTGATACCTTTATTGATTTTGCCAAAAAGAACCTCTCCTTCCACACCTACACTCAACCCTTTGTAGAATTGATAACCGGCGCCAAGAGTCATACGGTTAGTACCGCCGTTACCTTCGTATATGTAAAGCTCAGTAAGGTTATTATCGGCATCCATCGTTTCATCGATAAGGTAGTAGCCTACATTGGAACTGGGCTGTAAACCCACCATTACTCCCATGTTTTTAGCTACCGGAAATCCTAATGAGAAATAGGATAGCGTGGTATTGGATGAAGATTGTTCCCCCATACCATCATCAATATTTAAGAATCTGCTCTGGCCGCCTATATCAAAGGTGGTTAACTTAAGTCCGCTCAGTAAAGCAGGATTGTCAAAATTCAATTCAAATCGATCCTCCAAACCAACTGTAAGTCCGCCCATACCTGTGGCAGAAACGGTTTTGTTACCGGCTTGTTCACCTATACCGAAAAACGAATATGGAGATTGCTCAGTGGATTGAGCAAAGGAGATTAATGTTCCTAAAAATAAAAATAATAAGCTTGTCTTTTTTATCATCTGCTGTTTAAATTCAAAATACATAACATACCTTCTAACAAGAAAAAAGGTCGCACAAATATGCTACTTTTTAATTGTTTAGCCAAAAAGTCCGCATCACCCCCTGTTAAAACTACTGTTAATTTTTGATAGCGTGTGAGATACTGCTCTATCACACCGTCTATTTCGCGTGCCATACCATTCACAACCCCTGAATGAATCGATTGATGGGTATTGTTTCCCGTAAAATCTTTAGGCGTTTCTTTGTCTAACAAAGGTAGCCCCGCTGTATAATCGTTCAAAGCTCTGTAACGCGTTTGTAAGCCCGGTGCAATAGCACCACCCAGATAGTCTCCCTTGGTATTGATAAAGTCATAAGTAATACAGGTTCCGGCATCCATCACCAAAACATTGTCCCCTTTCAACTGATCTACAGCTGCGGCAGCTAACGCAATGCGGTCAACGCCCAGGGTATGAGGTGTTTCATAGCGATTGTTGAAAGGTGTTTGGAGTGCGGAAGTTAAAATAATACACCGGGTATTGTCGTTTAGGTATTTATAAACTGTTTTCGGTAACCGCCCTACAGAAGATACCATAGATTGCTCAATATTATTTTTTTCGATGAGCTTTTTTACCGCTATCAAGGGGTTTTCATAAGAGATGATCTTATGTGTTTGTAAAGTATTACCTTCAAATATCCCGGCTTTAATTCGGGAGTTTCCTACGTCTAATATTAGTTTCATTATACCATCAGTTTAGTCGCGTAACCCTGACGACGACTTTGTGTGGCAAATTTACACTAAAATCCTTTGATTGAAAAAAATGTATTTTTGCCCCGAAAAATAATGAGTTATGGGTTTAAAAGCATTTTTTAAACATCTTTGGGGTGTCAAAACATCAGAAGAAGAAACTATTGATCCGATGAAGAAATTTTTAATTGTAGGTTTAGGTAATATTGGCGTTAAATACGATCATACACGTCATAATGTAGGATTTGAAGTTGTAGATGCTTTGGCCGATAAGTTTGATGTGTCATTTGAACCGGTGCGATTTGGTCATATGGCAAAGTTCAGACATAAAGGACGTCTGTTTATGTTGCTCAAACCGGATACATTTATGAACCTGAGTGGTAAGGCGGTCAGGTTTTGGATGACCAAAGAAAAATTACTTCTCGAAAATCTGTTGATTGTGGGAGATGATATTGCTTTGGATTTTGGTACAATAAGATTGCGCAAAAAAGGTTCTGCAGCTGGTCATAACGGGTTTCAGAATGTGCAGGATTTGTTGAATACGCCGGCGTATGCGCGTTTGCGTTTTGGCGTGGGTAATGATTTTCCCAAAGGCGGTCAGGTGGATTATGTCCTGGGGCAATGGAAAGAGGAGGAGCAAGACCTGCTACCCGAGCGTTTAAAACAAGCCGCTGAGGCCTGTTTGTCCTTCGGAATGTCTGGTATCAATCAAACCATGAGTGATTTTAACGGTAAATAAGATTGATGTACACACCGTGATGACGCTTGTGCCTATGAGTAATAGTTCATGAGTGAAGTAAGTAATTACCTTATACCATTTCATTTAATAAATACAAAACTATTGGCAGACAGCCAATGATTAATTTTAAAATTACAACCCATGCTGGATTTTATCACCATCATAGATCATTTGGGGACTTTTGCCTTTGCTTTGAGTGGTCTCAGATTAGCGTCATATAAAAACTTTGATTTGTTTGGGGCTTACGTTATAGGATTGATTACAGCTATTGGGGGCGGTACCACAAGGGATTTACTTCTCAATGAAACCCCTTTTTGGATGACCCAACCGTCCTATCTCGTGATTACAGGTATAGCTTTATTGGGGATGATGCTGTTTAGCGGTCGTTTGGTCAAACTCAAAAAGACATTGTTTCTGTTTGATGCTATAGGTTTGGGACTATTTGTTGTCGTGGGGCTTGAAAAAACCCTTGATTTAGGCTTTCCTATTTGGGTGGCCATCACCATGGGGATGATTACAGGTACCGTAGGTGGTGTCATACGTGATGTGCTGATCAACGAAATACCACTACTTTTCAGACGTGATGTTTATGCACTCACCTGTATAGCCGGTGGTATCGTGTATTATATTGGCTTTAAAATGGGTCTCAATAACGCATTTACCGGTGCTCTGGCAGCATCGTCCATCATCGTTTTCAGAGTCGTAGCCGTTAAATACCACATCCAAATGCCTACGTTAAAATCAAAGCATTAAAGCTGTAGGTTTTAAGAGATTTGAACGCCGTTATCTACCGTTGTTGCCGGTGTAACAAAAACCAGTTTGCCATCTGTATTTTCAGCCATTAAAATCATACCCTGACTTTCTACGCCGCGTAATTTTCTCGGGGCGAGATTGACAAGGACACAGACTTGCTGACCTATGATGTCTTCGGGTTTAAAATGTTTTGCAATACCGGAAACTATGGTGCGCTGGTCTATCCCGGTATCAACTTTCAGGACGAGTAGCTTATCAGCTTTGGGCATTTTTTCAGCTTCCAGAATTGTTCCAATTCTTATGTCCATACCTGTAAAGTCATCAAATTGGATGGTCGGTTTTTGTGGTTCAGCCGCTGGTTGGTTGTCTTGTAAATTCATAGTCTTAGTCGCATTGAGTTTATCCAATTGTTGCTGAATGACCTCGTCGTCGATTTTTTCAAATAATAAAGCCGGTTGTTTGATTTTCTGCCCTGATTTGAGCAGAGGTTTTTCCAGACTTGCTGAAACGTCATCCCAGGCTAAACCGGGCAGGTTGAGCATTGATTTCAGTTTTTGCGCCGTAAAAGGTAAAAACGGTTCTGATAGGTAGGCTAATGCCGCAGTAATTTGTAAGGCAGAAAACATGATATCCTTGACTGCCTCCGGGTCTTCTTTTATTTTTTTCCAGGGCTCTTGCTCCTGTAAAAAACCGTTGCCGAGACGGGCGAGATTCATCAGTTCGTGTAATCCTTCTCTGAATTTATAGTGTTCTATCGCCCGACTGATGTTGTGTTTAAAATCAGCGATTTGGTTGAGTTCCACATGATGTTTAAAGCCTTCGGGAACCACACCGTCAAAATATTTATGGGTTAACACCATTACGCGGTTCACAAAATTACCGAGAACTGCGACCAACTCATTGTTATTGCGTGCCTGATAATCTTTCCATGTAAAATCGTTGTCTTTACTTTCTGGGGCATTAGCTGTAAGGACATAACGTAGGGTGTCTTGTTTGTCCGGAAACTCATTGAGGTATTCGTGTAACCATACCGCCCAATTTTTAGACGTTGATATTTTATCATTTTCAAGGTTGAGAAACTCATTGGCAGGTACATTTTCGGGTAAGATATAACTACCTTCGGCTTTTAGCATAGCCGGGAAAATAATACAATGGAACACGATATTGTCTTTCCCTATAAAATGTACCAATTTGGTGTCTTTGTCCTGCCAGTATGGACGCCAGTCGTTACCGGTTTGCTCAGCCCATTCCTTGGTTGATGAAATATAGCCGATAGGGGCATCAAACCATACGTACAACACTTTCCCGTCAGCACCTTCAACAGGCACGGGAATTCCCCAGTCCAAATCGCGGGTTACGGCACGTGGTTTTAAACCATCATCCAGCCAGGATTTGACTTGGCCTAAAACATTAGATTTCCAGTCGTGTTTATGCCCTTGGACAATCCACTCATTGAGCCAGTTCTGGTACTGGTCAAGTGGCAGATACCAGTGTTTGGTTTCTTTGAGTGTAGGGGTGTTACCTGTGATAGCAGATTTGGGATTGATTAAATCTGTGGCATTATGCGAAGTGCCGCATTGCTCGCATTGGTCACCGTAAGAATGTTCATTCCCGCATTTGGGGCAAGTACCTATGACAAAGCGGTCGGCGAGAAATTGGTTGGCTTTTTCATCGTAGAGCTGTTGGGAATTTTCTTCAATAAACTTCCCGTTATCGTAAAGTTTTTTAAAGAATTCAGACGCTGTTTGGTGATGAATTTTAGCCGATGTGCGTGAATAATTATCAAATGAAATACCAAATTCCTCAAATGATTTTTTGATGATTTTATGGTATTTATCAACGATTTGTTGCGGTGTCACGCCCTCTTTTTTTGCTCTGATGGTAATGGGTACACCGTGCTCGTCTGAACCGCAGATATAAACTACATCTTTGCCTTTGGCTCTTAAATAACGTACGTAAATATCAGCGGGAATATAGACGCCTGCAAGATGACCGATATGTACGGGCCCATTGGTATAGGGCAGGGCAGCGGTAACGGTATAACGTTTGGGTTGGGTCATGGTTTTAATTATTTGGTATCAACTCTTTCGAGCCACAGCTTGGATGCCGGTTTGATGGATTTTATGTTATTATGACGTCAATCTATGATGTTTTGTTCAATAAAGACTTTTGTAATACAAACAACATTACCGGAAGTCTCTGAATTAATTTCTAATGATAAATACCATTGAAAATCAGTGATTTGTATTTGTCTATCGACAAAGTGCCGGTCTTCTACGACTTTTCCGTATTAAAAAGCTAAGGATACATCTATAGATTTGTGACAAAGATATGATATTTAATAAGGTAATAAAACTGTAAGTTGTGATATTGTATTACTTGTTATAAGTCTAATCAGATGGTTATGACAAATTCACTTTGTTTAATAACTTTGCCATAGGATTTTTGTCAGGATTTATTTGCCCGCCATATTTTCTTAAAATCACAAACGACTCATAAATTATTCCTCTGGTA
>PDQD01000077.1 GCA_002747695.1 Flavobacteriia bacterium | reverse complement strand
ATCCACACCGCCTATATATTTTTGGGTTTCGTTGAGCAACACATTGGTGCCGGAAACATTTCCGTAATCAAAGAGTCCGGCCTGTATATTCATAACGATAATGACAAGCGCCGTCATGGTACAGATGATCACCGTATCGACAAACGGCCCTATGGATGCCACAATACCTTCACTGGCAGGAAATTTTGTTTTGACCGCCGCATGGGCAATAGAAGCAGAACCCACTCCGGCTTCATTGGAGAAAGCCGCCCTTTGAAAACCTACAATCATAACCCCTATAATCCCTCCAAGTCCGGCTTTAAAGTTAAAAGCGCCTTCCCATATCAGACCAACTGCCTGAGGTATAGCCGGTAAGTTCAAAAAGAGAATAACCAAAGACGCCCCCAAGTAGATAATCGCCATAAAAGGCACCACTTTTTCAGTGACCCTTCCTATTCTCTGAATGCCCCCTATGATAACCACAGCCACCAAAAACGCTACAAATAAACCAAACAGGAATCCTACTCTATGCGATTCTAAGCCAAATAAGAGTTTAAACTGTGAAGCTGCCTGATTTGCCTGAAACATATTCCCGCCCCCAAAAGAACCGCCAATCACCATAACGGCAAAGAAAGCCGCTAAAAATTTACCTATAAAACCAAATTTCTTGTGTTTTAAACCATCGGATAAATAATACATGGGACCGCCATAGACTTTGCCGTTTTCGTCAACCTTCCTGTATTTGACACCCAGGGTTGCCTCCACCATTTTGGAAGACATGCCTAAAAATCCGGCTAATATCATCCATACCGTAGCTCCCGGACCACCCAACGCTATGGCGACAGCTACACCGGCAATATTCCCTAAACCTACAGTGGCAGACAAGGCCGCTGTTAAGGCCTGAAAATGGGTCACCTCCCCTACGACACCCTCCTTTATAGGCGTTTCCCTGACATCCCCACCGGGGGTAGGGTCACCGACTACCACATCTACCGAATGGTGATCCACATCATCATATTTTCCTCTGGCAGCCCTTATCGCTACCCCAATTAATCTGAAGTTGGCAAAATTATTATACAAGGTAAAATAGAGCGCTCCCAAAACCAAAACAATAACGACAATAGGAACATCATAACCTACAATCCCGATAGAAGTAAAAACTCTCGCCGTCACCCATTCTGAAATAGGTGCAAACCACTGCTCTATCTTATCATCTATCCCGAGATCTTCATGAGTAATATGTAAAAAGTCATTGATTCTGTTAAGGGGCAACAGTGTAGATAGCATAAAATTAATCATAGTAGTCTATTGGCTTAAAATAATGGGCAATATCAGATTTTTTATGCTTTTTTACAAGTTATCAACAATGATTTTCTCTAATATTTCACAACTCCATAAAAAACAAGCAGTTTCATTAGCAAATTAAAACCCACCCCGGTTATGATTACAGCAGTAAAATATGCTTTTTACGCTATTAACCTTGGGCAATTGTTTATGATCGTGGAGTTAGATGTCACCTATCTGAAAGAAAGCATTGAATAACCCAAAAGCTGATGAGTTCTTGTCATCGTCGGTTGGTGTTTACGAAGTACTGTCTTTTGTACGGAGTCAAAAGTTATGTATCACACGAGCAGTATGGATAAGCATCAAAAAACCTCTTGCAATTTCTTTATTTGGTTGTGTTTCCCCAAAACGATAAGGTAAGAATCCGGTTCTAATACGGTATTGACATCGGGATTGATGATATACTGGTGTGCCGCATTTTTAAAACCTATAACAGAACAACCGGTTTTTTTTCTCAGATTGAGGTTCAGGAGGGTTTTATTGATGTATTCTTTGGGCAAATCATTGACGGCAATTTCTTCTAAATTGGTACTGTGCTTACCATCTACGTTTAACTGATCTACAAATTCCACTAAATCCGGCGTTACGATCAATGACGCCATGTGGCTACCCCCTATTTTATCCGGCATAATAATATTGTCTGCGCCGCCCAATTTTAATTTTGTATAAGTAGAATCTTTACTCGCCCGGCTGATGATTTTTAGTTTGGGGTTTAACTGCCTGGCCGATAATACGACAAAAAGGTTATCCGCATCAGAAGGTAAGGCTGTGATGAGATAACTCGCTTCTTTGATGTTGGCCTCTTCCAGGGTTCTGTCATCAGTGGCATCCCCCTTAATATATTTGTAGCCATAGCTTTCTATTTCTTCTACAATCTCATCATTGGTTTCGATAATGACACATTGTTTATCATAGGACTTGAGACGTTCTACAGCCTGTCTGCCATTACGACCGTAACCGCAGATAATAATATGACCTTTGAGTTGAAAAATTTTTTTTTGCATTTTTCTATTTTTTAGTTGTTCAAAGAAACGACCCTGTGCGATGTACTCTGAAACAACAGAGACAATATAGGCATAAATACTGATACTGGTAATAATCAGAAAAATCGTAAACAATTTGACACTATCATCAGAGTGATGCACTTCACTAAAACCTACAGTAGTAATCGTGATAACCGTCATATAAAGCGCCTCTATCCACGAATAATCATCAGACATAAACCTATACCCCACAGACCCCATCAACAGCAAGCCCAACATCAGCAATAACGCACGTCTGACCTTATTTCTAAAAATATTTTTAAATACTCTTTCAGGCATATATACGGATTAGTTAAATATCAAATACCGAGCTACGCTTGGTGTATATCATGTCTTTGAGTTTCAACAAAAAATGAAGTGTTAGATATACCCCAAAAGACAAACCGGCAGTCACGAAAGTGATATAAATAAAAAACAAGCGAACATTAGACGCTCGCATGCCCAAACGATCTGCCAAACGCGACAAAACATTAAACCCGTATTTTTCAAAAAAATACTTGAGACGGTATATAAATCCGGTTGATGTCTGTCTGTCTTTCATGATTGACAAACCTACGTATTTTTAATCAATGACACAATCCTTCACCTCAACTTTCTGAAGTCTTTGACAGACCGGTCATCAATACACCGGTAAAAGACCATCAAAAAGCTTAATTGCCAACGAATTAACTATTCTTCCCCAATAAAAAAACACTTCATCAAGACGTACAGCCTACACTTTTTCTACCAAACGGAACCCTTCACCATGGATATTGATAATCTCAACAGAATCGTCCCTACCCAGATATTTACGCAACTTGGCAATATAAACATCCATACTACGGGATGTAAAATAGTTGTCATCACGCCAGATTTTGGTCAATGCCAGTTCTCGTGGCATCAAATCATTTTTATGCTGAACCAGCATTTTGAGCAACTTGTTTTCTTTAGGCGATAGTTTTTGCGGTTCCTCATTTTTATACGTCAATTGGCGTAGCTTTGAATTCAGATGGAAATTACCCACGTTAAAGCTGAATTCTTCTTCTTCAGGCACTTGTTCTTTGTCCTTACGTTTGAAAATAGCTTTGACCTTATAAAGCAAGACTTCAGAATCAAAAGGTTTAGTCAAATAATCATCCGCACCAGCCTGATAACCTTTGAGAACATCTTCTTTCATGGTTTTAGCCGTTAAAAAAATAATAGGGATTTGCTTGTCTGCTTTTCTGATATCCTCAGCCAATGAAAAACCGTCTTTACGCGGCATCATGACATCCAGAATACATAAGTCATACTCATTATTTTTAAACATGACAAAACCTTCCAAACCATCTTTTGCTAAGGTTACTTCAAAATCATTGAGATTTAAGTAATCTTTTAAGACACTTCCAAAATTGGGATCGTCTTCTACTAATAAAATGCGTCTTTTTTTCATAATTTAATAGTTTACACTTGTGTTACGGGTTAAACAACCTCCAGTTTTACTGTAAATGTGCTGCCTTTTCCTTTTTCAGAGTCTGCAATAATTTTGCCATGATGCAGTTCTACGATTTTTTTGACATAAGATAAGCCCAAACCATGTCCTTTGACATTGTGAACATTACCGGATTCTTCACGGTAAAAATCATCAAAAATATGCTTCAGTGCCTGTTTACTCATGCCGGCTCCTTTATCACTGATTTGCACGAGAATCGCATCGGCTGTATTCTCTGTTTTGATGGTGATATCCAGCACTTCGAGAGAGTATTTTATGGCATTATCCAATATATTCACAAAAACATTGGTCAGATGAAAAGCATTCCCATGTACTTCAGACTGCGGCGCTTCCAGAGCCACTTTTATCGTTCCCTGACGATTATTGACCAATAATTGAACATGAGAGACGGCATCGGCAATAATATCGTGCAGATCTATAACTTCTTTATCTATTTTCAATTGATTATTTTCCAATTTTGAAATCCGTAGCACGGTTTCCACCTGCGCATGCATACGTTTATTCTCCTGACGAATGAGTTTTACATAGTTTAATACTTTCTCATGGTCATTCAACACCTTTGGATTTTTGATAGAATCCAAAGCCAGATTGATCGTTGCAATAGGCGTCTTAAACTCATGCGTCATATTGTTGATAAAGTCTGTTTTTATCGCAGAGATTTGTTTTTGTTTTTTCAACTGAATGAGAGTCGCTGCAAACACACCTATAATCGTCAGAATAAACAATATGGATAGACTCAGGTATTTAGCAATACCGGAAAATATAAATTGTCGCTCTTCAGGAAATTTCACATAGAGGTGATAATTACTATCACCCTTTGAATCTAAAAATATCGGGACATGATAAGTCGAACCTTTGGTATCCTGAAAAAAACCGGATTTGACCGACGTCAACTTACCACGATCATATATCGCAAACTTAAACGGGATATCTATGCCTTTACTCTGGAACAACATCCCCATTTGTCGCTCTATATTTTTGGGTCTCACACGCATATGCACCGGAATACGTTTAGAATACTCATAGTACATATCTTTAAATAATTCCTTGTCCAGATGGGTTAACTCCTCATAAATAGAAACCTTTTCATCAACAGGAACAGGTTGATTACCATCTTCCCCTACAATAGTTCTGGTGACAATGATGTCTTTTTTACTGAAGGTTCTGCTCAGCGTAAGCGAATCTTCAAACATCAAATCTGTAGGCACCTTATACTTCTGTTCTAAAATAGTACGGGCATAAGTGAATTTTTCATTCCGAGACGTATCAATTTTTTCATAGATCATCCCCTTAAAATCCGCTTCTGAAGCGTATTTGTTATCCCGGGTCCATTCTGAATACTTACCGTAAACATTCATCAACTCATTATTTTCTACAGTACCGGCAACTTTTTCCAACACCTGATAGACATCTCTTGAAAAAGCGACCTCTTTACTCTTCACAGAATCCTGTATCCAATACAGTTGGGCCGTAATAGTCCCCAGAAGAGCTAAACTCATCACAATGATGATAATTATTGTAGAAAGTTGTTTCACGGATTCAAAATTATAACATAAAAACTGTTACCATTAATTTATTGCAAGAAATTTAACGCAAAAACCATTCTATTAACGATATTTTAAGAAAAAATCGTGCTAAAAATAAAAATCCCTTAAAACAACTGACAAAAGTTCCGAAACCAATCCTGTCCCAATTACTCTTATATGATTATTGTAATCTACCTGTTTTAATAGTTTAGAGAAGATTTATATTGTGGTGGATTTTGTCTGGCATATCTAAAATAATATTGAAAATCAAGGAAGCAGTGCAGGGATGCTATGAAGAACTATTTAGAACACTATTATACCGAAATGTATAAACACAAAAATTATAAGATACCGTCCAAAGCCTTATCAACACAAACAATACTATAAATTGTTAATTTCAAGACTTTTAAAAGTCTTTTAAACTGAAACATCAGAAGTTTAGAAGCAATCCTTAAATACCAAATTGTCGGTCTAAGCGTTTGATTAATGCTTCTATCTGCGGTTCTGTCTCAGCCCAATCAATATTGGTAATCACCATATCGGCGCGTTTTACCTTATCGGCCTCATCCCATTGGTTATTAATACGCGCCATGACCTGCGCATGGCTTACCCCGTCCCGTGCCATCACCCGGAAAATTCGGGTATCAAGCGGAGCGGTAACACAAACCACAAAATCGCACAACGCATCAAATCCCGACTCGTACAAAATAGCGTTTTCCACAATAACGTATGGTTGGCTACTCTCCTCTACAAACGTTTTAAGATGCCGACGTACTGCCGGATGCACGATAGCATTGAGCTTGCTGAGTAAGTTTTTATCATTAAAGACCTTTTGGGCTAAGACTTTGGTTTGCAAAACCCCGTCCACATAGGTTCCAGAGCCAAAAACTCTGATGAGTTCAGCTTTGACCTCGGGATCCTTATGCATGATTTTTTTAGCTTCGGTATCCGCATCATAAACACTTATACCTGCTTGTTTCAGATAGTTGGACACAGCGCTTTTACCGCTACCTATACCGCCTGTCAGACCTATGATTTTAGTTGTTTCCACCGGATAAATTATTTTTTTTGTAGGCAAAAAATTTGACTTGTTTTGGTTCAATAGTATAATACACGACAGCCTCCGGTTTTTTACTTAAACGAGGGGTCAACAAATCCTGAGTATTATTAAGCAACAGGGATTCTTCTATGACACAGGAGACTTCAAAATCATGAACCGTTAGCTGTGTAAAAGAGTCTATGGCTACCTGATAGGTCAATTTTACGGTTTTGGGGAAGACCTCCACCTGATAGTTACTGTCATCTACCGTCACCATAAGCGGCACCTGAATGGTGTTTTCTGTAAATTTCAAAACCTTACCGGCAAACCTGACCTTTTTGGTTTTGAAGAAAACTTCTTTAAAAGGGCTCTTTACGGGAACATCAACCGTAAGATTACGATCTACCCCCTTGTAATACAATGTGTCTGTCGTTACATCATGCAAGGCATCAAGATAAACCTGCGACCCCACGATGTCTATACTGTCCGGGGTGATTTTAGGCACTGACACCCACTTATAACCCGGTTTAAATTGAATATGCGTTGGAACTTTGACAGGAATACGTTTGACTGATTTTCTTTTGACAGGCAACCACAAGGTATCTTTATCAAATTCAATCAATTTTATATCAACAATATCTTTTTGCCATTGTTTCAGAAAATTATTAATCAGGACGTAGGGAGTTCCACCATGGAGATTGTCAACCCATGTTTCATTGATGGTCAATATATCCGGATGCGTTTTTTTTATTGAGCTGACCAACCCTGACGCTTGAACAATAGCAGTCGCTTCACCTTCCCATTGGCTCTGCGATAAAAACATGACCGTATTGGGCTCCATTCTGAACTTAAACGTCATACGTGCTGTTTTTTTCGCAGATATAGACATCAACAACCAAAACACAATTGCTATAACAAAAAATATAGCAAATTGTTTGAATTTTTGAAACGTCTGTTCCTGTTTTTCTTTGGCACTAAACATAATAAAAGCATCCCTTGATTAACCCTACAAATGTCAACTATTCTGTGCAATAAAAAAAGAAGCTGTCTAAAAAAATTAAACAGCTTCTCAATTTTTTTTTGTTATTTCCGTACTAAAATATATTCATATTGTCTAAAGTATCCATAACGCTTTTGACATGCACTTCAGATTCTTTAAGCAATGCCATTTCTTCATCATTGAGATCCAACTCAATAATTTCTTCGATACCGTTTTTACCCAATTTCACCGGAACACCCATGGCAATATTTTTCATACCGTATTCACCATCAAGCATGGCACATACAGGGAAAATACGTTTTTGATCTTTCAGGACAGCTTCAACCATTTGAGCGGCAGCTGCTCCCGGTGCATACCAGGCTGAAGTACCCAATAAATTCACAATCTCTCCACCACCTTTTTTGGTGCGTTGTATGATGGCATCAAGTTTATCTTTATCTATAAGTTCTGTTACCGGAATACCGCCTACAGTAGTATAGCGTGGTAGTGGTACCATAGTGTCACCGTGACCACCCATCAATACAGCTTGCAGATCTTTAGGCGAGCAGTCTAAGGCTTCTGCCAAAAACGATCTGTAACGTGCAGTATCAAGAATACCTGCCATACCAAAGACCTTACTTGCCGGTTTTTTAGCGGTTAAATAAGCCGCATAAGTCATAACATCCAATGGATTAGACACAATGATGATAATGGCTTCAGGCGAATGCTCAACCACTTGTTCAGTAACTGATTTTACAATCTTGGCATTGGTAGAAATTAAATCGTCACGTGACATACCGGGCTTTCTGGGAATTCCCGAAGTAATGACCACGACGTCAGAACCTGCAGTTTTTGAATAATCATTGGTTGAACCCACTGTACGGCTATCAAAATAATTAATAGCGGAAGATTCCCACATATCCAAAGCTTTACCTTCTGCATAATTCTCTTTAATATCCAATAAGACGATTTTTTGAGCGAAATCCTTTTGAGCCAAAACATCGGCACAAGTAGCGCCTACATTTCCGGCACCAACAACAGTTACTTTCATTCTTTAGTTTTTAAGTTTGATATAAATTAAGTAGGTACAAAGCTAAGGTATTCTTTTGAATTTCATAAATGAGTATGACCAATTTTATACATTCTTTAACCTGAGGCTGTATTATTTCTATTACATTTGTATTTAATGTGG
>PDQD01000023.1 GCA_002747695.1 Flavobacteriia bacterium | reverse complement strand
AGAATATAAATCCCATCATCGGGAGAAGAGCCGTCACCCAACTTACCAATATACATACCGGGACGCATCCGGATATGTTCTTTCCAGTCCAGCGAACGTATATTATCTTCTGTATATTGGGTGTTTTGTGGCATTTTATCGTATCATACTCAGTTTGCAAATTTAAAATTTATCAGTCTAAATTAAAATTTGAACCTATATTTTTATCAACAGCCCGTTTTCCGCATTATTCATCACACTTTTTGACCGTAATATGTAAGCCAATTACATTAAAATATATCCCAATCAAACAGACCCGAAACAGATCGCCCATTATCGGGGTATCGTTTTATCATTATCTTAGCACATCATTAGAATCACCCCCATATCAAAACTGCTGAACGTATAAAATACAAGCACGGATAAGCCGTTACATTATATGAGATCAAACTCAAATCAACCAACATGAATCGAATCAAATTAATTTTAAGTTTAGTGTCCATCATCGCACTGCAATCCTGCGACAATCAAGAGCAAATCATTTGGGTAAGCGGTATAGAGACAACCTGTACAACCGGCACAGGCGTCATACCCTGCCTCAGTATTTCCCAAGGCAAAGATTTAGACCACGCCCAATGGACACCTTATTACGATACCATAGAGGGCTTTAGATTTGAAAAAGGTTATCTCAAAAAACTCAAAGTCAAAACAATATCTATAGACAATCCACCCGCTGACGGTTCATCTATCAGATACAAACTGATTAAAGAATTAGAAAAGAAAAAAGATCTCCGGACAGCGATTGATGGTCATTGGCAGCTGGACAAAATCGACGAACAGCCTTTAGCTTCCGGTATGACACCCCCAAAAATGGACATCATAATTCATGAAATGCGTATCATAACCACAAGCGGATGTCATGCTTATATTGGGGATATTACCGGCTTAACCAACCACAACATCACTATAAAAGATATAGTAAACACCCATAAAATCTGCACCAACAACGCTAAAGACAACACTTACACCAATGCATTGCAAACGGTCAGCGCCTTTGAACTTAACAACTACAACCTGTTGCTTTACGACAAAGACGGGCATCAAAAACTATCATTTGTACGTGTAGAAGAAGGTATCGCTCCGGCACAACTACACGACATCTGGATAGCCGTAACTATAAACGACCGTCCTCTTGACCGGGAATACCCTCTACCGTCTTTATACATCGACCTGACGACAATGACTGTTTTCGTTAATGACGGTTGCAACGAATTTTCGGCACCACTGACAAAAATAACGGACAAGCAACTATTATTGGGAACGTTCAACGGCCCTCAAAAAAAATGCCGCGGTTATGATCCTCAACCATTTCTAAAAGCCCTGAAAACAGTTACCAACTTTAGTTTGGATGGTCTTAAACTCAACCTGATTAATGATAAAGGAGAAACAGTACTCACCTTTCAAAAAGGAGATTAGATTTTTATACTTATGGGTTATCACAACGTTTTCAGCCTATAATAAACTGGAAAAACCTTGACAAATAGTGTCCTAATGATATCCGTTCATTTTTTCCATTGATGAAAAAGGTCTTCAGACCTTTAAAACTCTGTGTCCTCCGAGTCCTCCGTGGTTTTACCTCACAAACAACCTCAAAGTGTGCTTAACCTTTGTAAGCAACTGCGTACAAAAAAACACAATTTACAGCCGGCAGTAACCAAAGGCTAATAGCTAACAGCTAAAAACCTCTGTGGTAAACCCTAAAAACTTAGAGTTATATAGAAAAACGCCTGTTATAAAAGAGTCACCCCAACATAACGGGTAATATTTGAAATAATCTTAAATTTGCGGCAAACAAACAATTTTATGTTAGAAAAACTACAAGTGGTCAAACAGCGGTTTGATGAGGTATCTGACCTTATCATACAACCTGATATTATTGCAGATCAAAAACGTTATGTTGCCATCAACAAAGAGTACAAAGACCTCAGTAAGGTCATGAAAAAGATAGAGCAATACGAAACGTTTTTAAACCGCATAGAAGAAGCTGATGAACTCATCAAGTCTGAAACCGATGAGGAGATGATAGAGATGGCCAAAAGTCAGAAAGAAGAAGCTGAAGCCCATATCCCCGAATTGGAAGAGACGATTAAAATGATGCTTATCCCCAAAGACCCGGAAGATTCTAAAAATGTCATGATGGAAATACGGGCAGGAACCGGTGGTGACGAAGCGAGTATTTTTGCCGGGGATTTGTACAGAATGTACACCAAGTTCTGTGCCTCTCAGGGATGGAAAACAGAATTGGTTGACCTCAACGAAGGCACATCCGGAGGATTTAAAGAAGTTATTTTTTCTGTATCCGGAGAAGATGTTTACGGTACACTGAAATTTGAATCGGGGACACACCGTGTACAACGGGTACCTCAGACAGAAACACAAGGACGGGTTCATACGTCTGCTGCTACCGTCATGGTATTGCCGGAAGCTGAAGAATTTGATGTGGAAATCAATCCCGCCGATGTGCGTATAGATTATTTTTGTGCTTCCGGTCCGGGAGGACAATCGGTAAATACCACTTACTCTGCCGTCAGGCTAACCCACGAACCCACAGGTATCGTTGCCCAATGTCAGGATCAGAAATCCCAGCACAAAAACAAAGACAAGGCTTTTCAGGTTTTAAGATCCCGTCTGTACGAACGGGAATTGGCCAAAAGACAGGAAGAAGAAGCTGCCAAACGTAAGACTTTGGTTTCCAGCGGTGACCGTTCTGCCAAGATTCGCACCTATAACTATCCGCAAGGACGTTTTACCGACCACAGAATCAACCTTACCATTTATGATCTGGACGGTATTATCAATGGTGACCTCAGTAAAATAATTGAAGAGTTACAATTGGCTGAAAACACAGAAAAACTTAAAGAGTTAGGAGAGACTATTTAAGGCTGTTTCCGGTTACAAAACAAATGACCGGTTCTGAGGCAAATGCCAGAATGCAAACAATCATAACATCCTTATAACCATTTTCTTAGCAAAGGAAATGGTTTTCTTTTTTAATACATTAACGCACCCTTACGTCCGGCAAAGCATAACACTCTTATCAGATGGTTTTTGACAGAATGATTGTTTGCCGATAAACCGGATAGTACAGGCATTTGATTACAAACTGACAAGGGAAGCGGTCAAACAAAACCCTTCGACAATAAAAGTCCCCCAATGCCGTTACAATAAACAGGTTATGACAATCCTGTGAAAACAACTATGACAAAATAGACTAAAGCTAATTTTATCATTTATTTTACCATCATTTACACTTTGTTTAACCTTTTTTTAGTTACTTTTGTAAACTTTTGAATTATATATTTTTTAACTTGAAGACGTTGTAATGGGTTTATTTGATTTTTTAACCGAAGAAGTAGCCATAGATTTAGGAACTGCCAACACGCTTATCGTTCACAAAGGACGTGTAGTCGTTGATAGTCCATCTATTGTTGCCAAAGACAGAAGAACCGGCGAGATATATGCCGTAGGTCAGGATGCTATGTTGATGCAGGGAAAGACCCATGAAAACATCAAGACCATATGGCCTTTGAAAGACGGGGTTATTGCAGATTTTGATGCTTCTGAGCAAATGATCAAAGAATTTATCAAACGTATTCCCGCCATCAAAGACAAACTGGTGGCTCCTGCATTGAGAATGGTTATCTGTATTCCTTCGGGGATTACAGAAGTAGAAAAACGTGCCGTGTATAACTCTGCGGAGAAAATGAAAGGAAAAGAAGTTAAGCTCATTCACGAGCCTATGGCGGCAGCTATAGGTATAGGGATTGACATCATGCAACCTAAAGGAAACCTTATCATTGATATAGGCGGGGGTACCACAGAGATTGCCGTCATTGCTTTGGGTGGTATTGTTGTAGATAAATCCGTAAAAGTAGCCGGTAACGTCTTTAATTCTGATATCGCTTATTATTTGCGTACACAGCACAACCTGTTCATCGGTGAAAGAACTTCTGAAATGGTAAAAATTCAAATAGGTGCTGCTACAGAAAATCTGGAAAACCCACCGGAAGACATGTATATTCAGGGACGTGACTTGCTGAGTGGTAAACCCAAACAGATACATGTGTCTTACAGAGAAATAGCCAAAGCCTTGGATAAATCCATCATCAGGATAGAAGATGCTTTGATGGAAACCCTGGCTCAAACACCACCGGAACTCGCAGCAGATATTTACAACACAGGTATCTATCTTGCCGGAGGCGGATCCATGTTGAGAGGACTGGACAAACGTCTGTCCAAAAAAACAGACCTTCCGGTTTATGTAGCCGAAGATCCGTTAAGAGCCGTCGTAAGAGGAACAGGAATAGCGCTTAAAGAACGTGCTAAATACAAAAGTGTCTTGATATAGAACAGACTTTTTTTGAGATGTTGATATGTACCAGATATTCAATTTTATTTCAAATAACAAATCATTCCTGTTATTTCTATTTTTAGAATTAGTTGCGTTAGGATTGGTCATAAACACCCATTCTTTCCACCAAAGCAAAAGTCTTGCCTTCTTACAATTCTATGCGGGTAACATTCAACAAACATCATCGGGTATTTATGCCTATTTTTCTTTAAAGTCTGTCAATAAAACATTGACCGATGACAATACGACTTTAAAAAATCAAATCAATCTCCTGAAACAACATCAACCACCGGCTCAAAATGACACAGATGTGACCTTCTCTTATACTAATGCAAGGGTCATCCACAATACCTTTTTAAATGCCAATAATTATCTGACACTAGACAAAGGCGCTAATGACGGTTTAAAAGAAAATATGGGAGTGGTCACCGAACATGGACTGATAGGGATCATCATCAATACTTCTCCAAAATTCAGTAAAGTTTTATCCCTGCTCAACTCCAAAGCAAGTTTTAATGTCAAATTGAGTAAGAGTAATCATTTTGGAAGCCTGCAATGGAATGGCAAAGATTTTAGAATTGCCCAGCTCTATGACATTCCCGTTCAAGCTCAAATAGAAGTGGGAGACAGTATCATCAGTGGGACCCATTCGTTGTTTTTCCCTGAAAACATCCCGGTGGGCATTGTAAAAGATTTTACCATTGACAACAAAATGTATAAAGTGATCAATATTGAGTTATTTGAAGACTTTAGCGCATTGAACTATACATATATTGTAACTAACGAAGATCAGGAAGAATTAAAACAAGTCGATCAGTTTCACCTTGAATAGACCAGCACTGACATACGGTTTTTGGATTGTGTTATTGCCCTTGCTACAAGCATTGGTCTTTAATCACATCTACCTTTTTGGCTTTATCAATCCGTTGGTCTATATTCTATTCATCGTCATTTTTCCTTTTGACAGCAGTAAAACCAACCTGTTAATCCTGAGTTTTCTGCTGGGTTTCAGTATAGACCTTATCAGTAATGAAGGCGGCATACATACGTTTGCCTTGGTTTTTGTTGCTTTTTTCAGGTTACTCATCCTTAAAATCATCAAAAGTGAAACTGTTTTTGATGATGAGTTAATCTCGTACAGAAATCTATCTACCGCAAACTTACATCTTTGGATTTTCACCTTGATTGTTTTACACCATTTTATTGTTTTCAGTCTGGAAAGTTTCTCTTTTCACCTTATAGGTTCGGTTTTCATTAAAACCATTACAACTGCTGTACTGACCTATATCATTGTCTTATTCTTTCTATCCGTATTCTTTAAAAAACGCACCTATGAATGGTAGAATCCCATACATTTATGGCATAACAACCATTATCATAGGCTTGATTTTTATGGGGCGGTTACTGTATATTCAGGTCATAGACGACACTTATAGAAACAGCCCTTTGAACAATGCATCTGTAACGGCAAAATATGATTATCCGCCACGCGGTTTGATTTATGACAGAAACGGCAAACTGCTCGTTGGGAATAAAGTATCCTATGACATCATGGTGATTCCCAGGGATTGTAAGCCTATTGACACACTTGAGTTTTGCAAACTATTGGATATAGACCGGGCATATTTTGACAAACAA
The DNA here is from genome assembly GCA_002747695.1 of Flavobacteriia bacterium. Lineage (GTDB taxonomy): Bacteria > Bacteroidota > Bacteroidia > Flavobacteriales > Flavobacteriaceae. The sequence continues at coordinate 34,488 of PDQD01000023.1, read as the reverse complement.
ATGCGTAAAGCCAGAACGTATTCCTACAGAAAACCCTCTATTTTTTTGGAATTATTATCCAAAGAAGCCTATGCGACCTTACAGGAAAAAATGTTTATGTTTAAAGGCTTTTATATCCAAAAACGTATTTTACGCACCTACCCCTACCCCAATGCTGCCAATGTCTTGGGTTATATCAGTCAGGTCAATGAAGCGATGACACAGAGCAATCCTTACTATCAAATGGGAGAGCTCATAGGCACACAAGGGATAGAGAAACAGTATGAAAAAGAATTACGCGGTATCAAAGGGGTAAAGTTTGTCAACAGAAACATCCATAACCGCGAAATAGGGGCTTATAAAGATGGTAAATATGACACGTTGGCCGTAGCCGGAAAAGACCTGACACTTGCCTTGGATATTGATTTACAAGTATTTGGCGAATGGTTACTCGCCAATAAAAAAGGCGGTATTGTTGCTATAGAGCCTAAAACCGGAGAAATCCTGGCCTTGGTCACAGCCCCCAGTTACGACCCTAACCTCATGGTAGGACGTGAACGCTCCAAAAACTTTAACCGGCTTTATCTGGATGATATCAACAAACCTCTTTTAGACCGCAGTTTGCAAGCCCAGTATTCTCCCGGTTCTACTTTTAAGATGATTAACGGACTTGTGGGTTTGGCTCTGGGAAGTATTACAGAACACACAACAGCTCAATGTTACGGCGGTTATAAGTACGGGAGAGGCGGTCGTGCTTTTATGGGATGCCATTGCGGGACCAACGGACGCCCCATGCAACTGAAAGAAGCCATTTTCAGATCCTGTAACACGTATTTTTCTAAAGTTTATGAAAAGTCTATTGATCTGGGCAAAAATCCACACCAAGGTTATCACCTTTGGGCTGAAGGAGTCAAAAGTTTCGGGTTAGGAAATTATTTAGGTTATGATTTACCGGTAGGACAAAAAGGCTTAATCCCGGACACCACTTATTACAATAAATATTACCCTACCGGATTCTGGCGCGCCAGTACAACGATTTCCAATGCCATAGGACAAGGCGAAATCATCACCACCCCTATCCAATTGGCTAATATGACCAGTGCTATTGCCAATAAAGGTTATTATATAAGGCCACATATAGTAAAAGAAATAGAACACCAACCCATCAACAATCCAAAATATACAGAGCCGGTACATACGATAGTCAAACCCGAATTGTTTGACCCCGTCATAGACGGAATGCAAATGGTGTTTGAGACACAAGGGGGGACAGCTTTTTGGCATCAGATACCGGGGATTGAGATCTGTGGTAAAACCGGTACTGCAGAGAATTTTATACGTGTCAATGGCGTCCGTACACAACTGGACGATCATTCTATTTTCATCTCTTTTGCCCCTAAAAACGACCCCAAAATAGCCATAGCAGTCTTCGTGGAGAATGGTGGTTACGGCTCCCGTATTGCCGCACCTATCGCCAGTATGATGACAGAAAAATACCTGACAGACTCGCTGCACAACCCATTGAAAAGTGAACAAATTCACAATATCAATCTGTATGAGGAAACGTACGATAAACAATTAGAACTCTTTGAGACACATGACTCGTTACCGTAAACATATCAAACCGGATTGGGTTCTTATAGGGCTATACCTGGCACTTGTGTTTTCAGGTTGGATAGCCATCTATACAGTTACAGGGCGTGACACTTTTGGGGATTTAATCAATTTTGACACCTCCTACGGCAAACAACTCATCTGGATTATGTTGAGTTTTATATTGATTGCGCTCACTTTTTCACTGGATAACCGTTTTTTTGAAGGTTACGCCGGGGTTATCTATGTTTTATCAATTCTACTGCTCTTAGGGTTATTTGTGTTTGGTAAAAACATCAACGGACAAACCAACTGGTATTCTTTTGGCGGATTTAGTTTACAGCCCTCGGAGTTTGTGAAAATTGCGACTGCCCTTGCCTTGGCGTCTCTTACGGGGGATAACTTATTTAAAATCAACTACAGGAGGGATTTGTTTAAGGCACTTGCCATAATATTTATTCCCATAATCATCATTACTTTACAAAAGGATGTAGGCTCAGCCATTGTTTTTCTATCATTTATCATTGTACTTATCAGAAAAGGTTTGCCGATACGCTTGTTTATCATTTTAGCAGTTCTGGCCTTTATCTTTATTCTTACCCTAAAATTAGGGGTAACTAAAACTTTACTTATAAGCGGTTTAATTTTAGGACTAAACATATTCTTTGCACAAAAGCGCCAGCCGCTGTTTATCATGCGTAATTACCCCATACTGATAGGTATTGCTCTCGGGACCGTTATAACGATTTTTGGAAGCCGTCTGGCATTTGATCACATTCTGGAACCCCACCATCAGGACCGTTTAAAACTCTGGCTCAAAACCGAAAAAGACCCGCGTAAAATCAATCAACTAAAGCGTACTTACGGCTATAACAACGATCAATCAATAAAGACCATTGCTTCCGGTGGCTTTTTGGGTAAAGGATTCCTACAAGGAGACCGTACCAAGGGACAATTTGTACCGGCACAATCTACAGATTATATTTTCAGTGCCGTAGGCGAAGAATTTGGGTTTATAGGAAGTGCATTTGTGATTATCCTTTTTATAGGTTTAATCCTGAGGTTGATTTATCAGGCAGAAAGGCAAAAAAACAATTTTAATAAATACTATGGCTACGGGGTTGCCGCAATATTTTTTACACACTTTTTTGTCAATATAGGAATGGTAATAGACCTGTTACCCACGGTAGGCATTCCTTTGCCATTTTTTAGTTATGGCGGTTCTTCATTGTGGAGTTTTACGATCTTACTGTTTATTTTTATTAAAATAGATGCTAACAAAATAGACGAGTTTTAACCCGTCTATTATTGATTTGTATTGCGTAAAATATTGCCGTGAGAATCCACTGCATAAGCCTTGAATGCGCAGAAGATTATCTCATATAAATATTTGAAAAAAGGCCCCTTATTTTTTCTTTGGCGTGACAAATCCCTTGATGTAAACTTTGTGCCTTTGCTCTTTGGTATTGGCAATAAGTGTCACAGATTTATTTTGCTTGTTGGGTTTTCTCTTGGTATCAAAACGGGCTTTAATGATTTCAGATTCCCCCGGTTTTATCGGTTTGTTTTTTGGGTAATCAGGCACCGTACAACCACAAGAGGCCGTTGCTGATAGAATAACCAAATCTGTTTCACCGGTATTGGTCAGTTTATAGGTCGCATTGACAATATCCCCCTCATTAACGGTTCCAAACTCATACACCTCTGACTCAAAAACCAATTCGGGAAAACCACTTTTGGATTTTTCTATTTTCTCTTTAGCCATAGCCGCCGCTTCATCACTTATTTTATCGGCTGCATTTGGTTTACATGACACTATAAATACTGAAAGTGTTAGTAAAGTAACTTGTAAAAATGTTCTCATTAGTTGTATTGTTTTTTTAAGAATGACAAAATTACAAAAAATCAAAGTAATCCTCTACCTGTTTTCTTTATTTTACCCGACTCAGAAAACTCAACCACAAGTTTATCCAAAACACCATTAATAAAAAAACTACTCTTGTGAGTGGCATAGTCTTTGGCTATTTCTATATACTCATTGATGCTTACTTTGGTAGGAATAGAGGGAAAATTAAGAAATTCTGTAATGCCCATCACCATAAGGACTTTGTCTATACGGGTGATGCGTTCGGCATCCCAATTGGGTGTTTTTGTAATGATTTCTTCCTCGTATTTTGAGAAATTGAGCATGGTTTTGTGCAAGAGCTGGCGGGCAAAGATTTTATCCTCTTCGTCCTTGTATAAAGGATCGAGAATAAAAGGTGTTTTCTTCTTCATGCGTTGAAGTTGTTGTAAAACCCAGGTATTGACAAACGGAATATCATCAACCCAAGAGATAACTTCACTCTCATAAAACTCATGCAGAAAATCACTGGGGGCAATAATGGTTTTATACAGACTGACAATAAAAGTTTTATCCTCCTGAAATGTAGGCTTATCAATAGCCAAATAGTCTTCAGCAAAAGCCTCCTTTTGCATGGCAGTCCACAATAAATCAATGATTTCAGGGTGTTGATCCCAAAGAGTCTCATCGTTGTCTGCGAGGTAATCACTGAGGGTTACAGATTTTTCTAGGCTCAACAACAGTTTATTCTTTACAATATTATCACTGTTTTCCCACACCGAATGTCCGGGCACATAACGTTTTTGAGCCAATTTGTAATAAGCATCGGCTTTACGGCGCAAGGCTAACAACAGTGTGTATTGCAGCACATACAACTCATAAAGGTTATCAATGCTTTTGTACATCTCTTTTTCCTGAGCATTGAGGTTATCATTTTCTGATAAAAGCATGGCATAAGCTGACTGCATCACTTTTATACGTATATGTCTGCGATTGATCATTTGTAAAAGAACTTTATTTTAATAAACTGAGCGCGCAAAATTACACAATTATTACGGAGATACGCTAAACTGATGTTAACTTTTTAAAACAGGTTTGCCGGTTGCCAATTATATTTGTTCACCTTTGATATATACCTGATCGATTAACGGGCTACCAAACGCATAAGGAATAAAACTATAACTCGGAATGGGTTTTGTGATAAAGAAATTAGCTGATTTACCTACCGTAATACTACCTAAATCATCCACAACATCCATTGCATAAGCCGCATTGAGGGTAGCGGCATTAATGGCTTCTTCGGGTGTCATTTTCATTTTGATACTCGCTAATGAGGTTACAAAATTCATATTACCGCTCGGTGTAGAACCCGGATTGTAGTCTGATGCTAAAGCTAACGGCAGACCGGCTTCAATAATCTGTCTGGCGGGCGTATAAGGAATACCGAGGAAAAACGAACACGAAGGTAAAGCCACCGGCATTGTAACTGAGTTTTGTAAATCCTTCAAATCCTGAGCCGTAAACTCCTCAAGATGATCCACACTCAACGCATTGTATTTCACACCTAATGCTACACCACCTATACTGTTAAATTGATTGACATGGATTTTAGGCACTAAACCATAATTTATGGCCGCATTGAGAATTCTATCGGTTTGGGCTATAGTGAAATATCCTTTTTCAGTAAATACATCTACAAAGTCAGCTAATCGTTCCTCAGCTACTTTGGGCAGCATGTCATTGATAATCAAATCCACATAGCCGTCCTTATCCTCTAAATATTCTTTGGGAAAGGCATGTGCTGCTAAAAATGTGGCCTTGATTGTGACAGGATAAGACGCTTTTAAACGTTTGATGACCCTGAGCATTTTAAGCTCTGCGTCAACCGACAAACCGTAACCAGACTTTATTTCTACCGCACCTGTACCTAAGTGCATGATTTCTTCCAGACGCACTTTGGATTGCTCAAACAATTCGTCTTCGGACATCTGACGCAGTTTTTCTACCGAATTGAGAATACCACCACCTTTGGCGGCAATCTCCTCATAACTCAAACCTCTGATTTTATCGGCAAACTCTTCCTCTCTGTGTCCGGCAAAAACTATATGCGTATGAGAGTCACACCAGGTCGGCATAATCAAACGACCGGTGCAATCTATCACCCGGTTATCGTCTGATGAGTTTAAATCCTTCATGGGTCCATAGGCTGTGATAACACCGTTGTTTATTCTAAGATAAGCATCATGTATCACCGGTAATTCATTCATGTCAGATCCGGCTACTTTTGTAATGAACTTGTCTCTGACTTGTACTAATGTTTTGATGTTTGTAAATAGCGTTGACATAATTGTTTATTGACTTTTTTATTAGCCTGAAAGCTATTAATATTAAAATGTATTATTTCAGTATGACCTTTTCCACAATCTCTTCGCCCAGAGCTTCATTGACCATCTTTATAATCTTCTCTTTACCATAACTCAACTCCTGACGTATGACTGACGAGCGTAACTGGACATACAATGTGCTACCGCTCAGGTAAATATCATCTGTATAAGCGTTAATCCCCTGCCCCATTTGATCTTTCCATACATCTTTTATGGCGACCTTGTTCAAACCTTTTTTCAGGTTATTCCCCTCAATCATTTCTTTGAGGATGTCACTCAAGGGATTTGCTTCGTTATGTCTTTTCTTTTCATTCACTTCAGATCAATGATTTTATAGGTTTGATTGGTATTTTTAACCACATTTTCAGTACGTTCTTTATGTGTATCTGATATAAAAATCTGACCAAAATGACGGTCTTTGACCATATGAACCAATTTGGTCACCCTTTCGTCGTCTAATTTATCAAAAATATCATCTAAAAGCAATATGGGATTGTATTTAACCTGATTTTTTATCACGTCAAACTGAGCTAACTTCAGTGCAATCAAAAAAGATTTTTGCTGTCCCTGACTACCGTATTTATTAATCGGATAGCCATCAATTAAAAAATCCAGATCATCCCTGTGAATACCTACACCGGTATATTGTAAAACCCTGTCTTTTTCAAGGTTAGCCGTCAACAACCGGTCTAAGGATTCTGTTTTAAGTTTTGAGCTGTATTGTAAGTCAACGGTTTCAGTACCATTGGAAATGGCTTGGTAATGGTCGAGAAATACGGGTTTTATATGCGCTATAAAAGCCATTCTCTTTTCAAAAACAGGCTGTGCAAACTGTACCAGTTGCTCATCATACACCTTGAGATTATCGGCATCAAAAGTTCTGTTTTTGGCAAAATACTTAAGTAAGGCATTGCGTTGAGACAAAACTTTATGGTAACTGACCAAATCTTTGAGATAGATTTTGTCAGACTGCGAAATCACATGATCCATAAACTTCCGCCTGACCTCACTGCCCTCTGTAATCAGGTCTCTATCGGATGGGGATATAATGACCAACGGAATAGTACCTATATGTTCTGAAAATTTGTCATATACTTTACCGTTGCGTTTGACAATTTTCTTCTGTCCTTTTTTAAAAGAGCAGACAATATGGTTATCATCATCAGCATTTTTAAAATGACCTTCTATCAGAAAAAAGTCTTCACCATGCTTAATATTCTGAACACTGATGGGATTAAAATATGATTTAGTCTGCGACAGATGGTAAATAGCATCCAGCACATTGGTTTTACCCACGCCATTATTACCCACCAAACAATTGATTTTGGGGTCAAACGTAAACGTTTCCGCCGTAAAATTTTTGTATTGTATGAGCTGGATATTTTTAAGATGCATTTTTGTTATGGGTCTCTGGTCTTTATATTGGTCTCAATCTCAGGTCTTATATTTCAACAAGCCTCTACTGTAATCATTAATTTTTCAACGCATTATATGGGTTTAACGAATAATTAACAAGTCAAAAAAATTATGGCACGGGATTTGAATTAAGAACTAACAGAAAAGTAAATTTTTCGTTGTAATAAATATTTGGTTAGTTAAGGAAACACCCTGTCCGCTTGGACAGGGGTTTCTTTTTTTATATTATCATTATTTATCGTTATGACTAATGAATGAGCGGCAAAACCAAATAATCACCATAATTCTCCCGGCATAATAAGACAAATCTACACTGTGGTTTCGTCTTCCAATTTTAAAAGATTGAGTAAATCATTTTTCACCTGAGGATTTTTAAACTGTCCGGAATATTCTGCGGTAATCGTGCTGCTGTGTACATCTTCTATACCTCTGGTTATGACACAAAAGTGTTTGGCTTCCACAATACATGCCACATCATCAGTGTTCAACACTTTTTTGAGCTCTTCTACAATTTGCCGTGTCATACGTTCCTGAACTTGCGGTCTTTTGGCAAAATAATCCACGATACGGTTAAGTTTTGACAAACCTATAACGGTACCGCTTGAAATATACGCCACATGCGCCTTGCCTATGACCGGTAACAAATGGTGCTCACAGGTGGAATACACCCCTATATTTTTTTCTATGAGCATCTCACCATATTTATACTTGTTTTCAAACACAGACATTCTTGGGTAACGCTGAGGATTCAACCCCCCAAAAATCTCGCGCACAAACATTTTGGCTACACGTACAGGTGTATCTTTCAGGCTATCATCAGTCATATCCATACCCAGTGTTTCCATGATATGGTACATATCTTTTTCTATAATCTCAATCTTCTCCTCTTCTGTTTTTTCAAATGCATCGGGTCTCAACGGGGTATAATCTGAGGCACTTAAATGATCTCTATCTAACTCTTCTGACATGTCTATAATATTAATTTTCTTAAAAAAATAACCTGACAAAAATACATGATTTTTTTCACTTCTTTAAACCCGGAAAACAGACTATAAAAAAAACAACATTTCTCAATTAATCAATGACTAAATATTGTTGATTCTTAGATTATAAATCACATATTTGTAAAGACAAACACCTTTGATTGCGTTATTGTGTTCATCACGATAGTCGTTTCTAGCTATTTTTTATTGGCAAATGCCAAAATCACACCGAGAACTATACCTAAAATAGCCGCAAACAACACCCTGAATTGTTCCGGTAGTAAAAAAGTAATGGTATGCGCCGGTATCCAAAACAACGGAATGGTTTTTTTGAGCACAAAGTTCCAATGTGTTTGCCAATCCATTGTTTTTAAGATATGAACAAAAGGAATGGGCTTCAACAAACCGGCTAACCTACCGCCATTATTGATGATATGTGTATCTGTAATCTTGTGTAAAGTCATCATGACCGGCGCAAATATCAGATTCATAGCCGTACTGATGGCAAATGCGGTGAGTACTATATGATAGTTTCCTAATCCCGGAACAACAGCATTAAGAAACGCCGGTGTGCCTTGTGAAAAAATCACAAATGCCATATAAATACCCATACCTAAAAATCCCCAAACCACCGCTCTGGGCAACAAGCCAAAACCTTTGTAATTATATTGACCCGTCCTGATCCGCAAACCTATAGACTCGCCCCATGTGGCCAGAACAGCAAACTTAATAAAACTGGCAAGCAAAGGATAATGAAATGTAAATGATTCAAAAAAATGATACCATGACGGTATCAGTATAAAAGGAAGGAATAAGCCAACGAGCAGCAATAAAACGACAAAATCTTTGGTGTTAAACATACCACTTGTATTTAAAAGTCAATAAGGTTGCAAAATTACACTTATTTAGCTTTTAAACGTGGGATTTCAGACATGAGATGACGATGTTTAATAGGTAGTGGGTAGTCGGCAGTAGGTAGTTCGCAGTGAGCAGTCGGCAGTGGGCAGTGGGTAGTTGGCAGTGTGTAGTCAGCAGTAATCAGTAAGCAGTGGGCAGTTGCCAAAAGCTAAAGGCTAACAGCTAAAGGCCGATAAAAGTGAGCAGTGGACAGTGGCATTCTTAATTTTCTATACATTCCAAAAACAAATTTACCGTTGTCCATGACCTGATAGCTAAAACCCAAAACCTAACAGCAAAACAAATGCGGCATCAATTATTTATGTAATTTTGTTGAACTAATGTACACATCATCATGTCAAAAAATTATATTTTTATTGCCACCGTATTAATCAGTTTAATGAGCCTTACCGGATTTTCACAAATAGCTTTAGAGGAGGATATTTACGATAAATTTGAATCTAAATTCATCAATATAGACGGCTATAACATCAATGTAGAAATGTTGGGTCAGGGTAAGCCTATTTTCTTTTTTGCCGGTGGGCCGGGAAATTCCCATGATTATATGCAAGGTAACTTTGGTCAGTACTACAAGACCAATACAGTAGTTTTTATCGATCATCTCGGTCGCGGTTTATCAGATAACGCCAAAGACCCCAAAGAATATTCCATACAAAATGACGTGCATATTACCGAAGAAGTGAGGAAAGCACTGGGATTTGACACCATAGCTCTGGTAGGTCATTCCTACGGGACAATCGTAGCTCAGGCTTATGCAATCAAATACCCCGAACACGTGTCAAAAATGGTACTGATTAACGGGTTTTACTCCGGTGAAATGTGGCAAGCCAATTGCGACAGCTACAACCATTATGTCAAAACCCATTTCCCCGAAATGTGGGAAAAAATCACTGCTTTGAGAGCCGAGGGCTATGTATCTTCTGACCCTGAATTCAGCAAATTATACAGTTCTGTCCCTTCCAAATTTGTCTATTACCACAACAATACCCTGAAACAACACGTACCCCAAAAAAAGTTCAGGGGCTGGAATTCCGATGTCTATTACAGTATCATCGGTAAAGATGCTGATTTCTTTGTCAGCGGTTCTATGATGGATACCGATTTTCGCAAGGATCTAAAAAACCTGGATATTCACACCCTTATCATTCAGGGACGTTATGATGGGGTCTCCACTCCTGAATACGCCATCCGTTACAAAACATTTATGCCGAAAGCCGTTTTTGAAATGTTTGAAAATAGCGGACATAACCCCTATCTGGAAGAACCTGAAAAATTTTACCGTTTATTTGAATTCTTTTTAAATATTAAACATTAGACATGCTTAAACATTTATTCTTTTCGACCCTGGCTTTTATAGTCATTACCCAGCATTGCTCAGGTCAACAACAATTGACATTGACAATTGACCATGCGGAACACCTTTCAAAACTTCCACTTAAATGTATTCAACAAGAGTACCCCAACAAAACAGGGCAAGTTCTTAATTCTGCAGAAGACGCCAGAGGTGTTAAAGAGTTCAGACCGGCATTTTACGGTTGTTTTGACTGGCATTCCTCTGTTCACGGGCATTGGATGCTGGTTAAATTACTGAAAACCTATCCTGACATGTCACAAGCCGACAAGATTTATACGGCTATTGCCGAAAATATCACCCCGGATCATATTGCTAAAGAAGTGGCTTTTTTCAACACCAAAAACAACACATCTTTTGAGCGTATGTACGGTTGGGCATGGTTGCTAAAACTCGCCGAAGAATTACACACCTGGGATAGCCCTAAAGCAAGAGTTCTGGAACAGAACTTACTGCCATTGACAGATAAAATCGTCAAATCATACCTTGAGTTTTTACCAAAACTCGGCTATCCTATACGGGTAGGCACACATACCAATTCAGCTTTTGGACTATCGTTTGCACTGGATTACGCGCGTACAGTCAACAACCGCGAATTAGAACAACTCATCGTAGAAACAGCAAAACGCTTCTATCTCAACGATACAAATTGTCCTGTCAACTGGGAACCCAACGGATTTGACTTCCTCTCGCCTTGTCTCATTGAAGCCGATCTTATGGCAAAAGTATTACCTAATGATGAATTCATAGTCTGGGTTAACAACTTTTTACCGGGAATCAATGAGGGCAATCTTAAAATCATGCAGGAAGTAGCTATTGTCAGTGATCGCTCTGACGGTCATCTGGTACATCTTGACGGACTTAATTATTCCAGAGCCTGGTGTTACAGGCATTTGGCACAAATCAAAGGGATGAATACAAAAATCTTACAAGAAGCTGCCGACAGACATATAGCCCATTCGCTTCCCAACATCACTGATGATAATTATATGGGTGAACACTGGTTAGCCTCTTTTGCTATCTACGCCCTGTCACTATAATAAACTAAAAAACACTAAAATAATCTGAATGCCATTGAGGCTCAAGATTATTTTAGTGTTCTTCTCAGATATTAAGAGCTGTATTAGCCTAATATTCCTAACAGGATACCCGCAGCAACTGCAGAACCAATGACGCCGGATACATTGGCACCCATGGCGTGCATTAGGACATAATTGTTTTTATCGTAATGTTGCGCTACCTCCTGAGAAACCCTTGCGGAGTCAGGTACAGCAGAAACTCCGGCAGAACCGATCAGCGGATTGATTTTTTTATCCCCTTTAAGGAAAAGATTCATAAACTTGGCAAACAACACACCGGACGCTGTTGCAATAGCAAATGAAAAAGCTCCAAGCGCAAATATTTTAAGCGAATCAATGGTTAAAAACTTATCGGCTTGTGTAGATGCACCTACAGTCAATCCTAATAAAATAGTAATCGCATTGATCAGCGAATTACGCGCCGTATCTGCCAAACGCTCTGTCACACCTGATTCTTTGAGCAGGTTACCAAAGAACAACATACCCAATAGCGGAATAGCACTGGGTGCTATAAAGGTGGTCAAAAGTAAGCCCAAAACAGGGAAAATGACCTTTTCTCTTTTTGACACTGACCGTGGTGGTCTCATACGCATAACCTTTTCCTTTTTGGAGGTCAACAGTTTCATAATAGGGGGTTGAATAAGCGGCACCAATGCCATATAAGAATAAGCAGCAATGGCTATAGCTCCTATGAGTTCAGGCGCCAGTTTTGATGACAGGAAGATAGCCGTAGGACCATCAGCACCACCGATAATTCCTATGGAACCCGCCTGATTAGGCGTAAATCCTAATACATAGGCGCCCAAAAACGTCAGAAATATACCTACCTGAGCCGCCGCACCGAGCAAAAACAGTTTGGGGTTTGAGATCAATGATGAAAAGTCTGTCATGGCACCAATGCCCAGAAATATCAACGGAGGATACCAACCTTTAACAACGCCGCCATATAAAATATTCAATACTGACCCATCTTCATAGATCCCTATTTTAAAGCCTTCTACAAAGGGAATGTTACCAATCAAAATACCAAACCCAATAGGAATCAACAACAGAGGCTCCCAACCTTTTCTGATACCCAAATAGACAAAGATTGTACCCACAATGAGCATAACCACATAACGCATGTCTAAATTGGCAAACCCGGTGTTTGACCAAAACCGCGTAATACTATCCCATATATTTATCGCTTCATTTGTTTGCTCAACAGCAGGCGTCTGGGCAAACGCAGCCCACCCCACTGACAAGAATAAAACGACTAACCATACTATTCTGAATTTTAATGATTTCATAATCATGATGTCTTAAAAAATCTTTATTAAGGGTGAAGGTTATTCTATTTCAAATAAATCTGCGTCTTGCAACACAGCATCACCTTCTTTTACTAAAACTTTGGTTACTGTACCGTCACGATCAGCCAAAACATTGTTTTCCATCTTCATTGATTCAAGAACCATGATGACTTCATCGGCTTTGAAACTATCGCCTTCTTTGACCAGTACTTTAAACACATTGCCCGGTAGAGGGGCTTTGACAGTTTTAGCACTTGGTCTTTTACTGGCAGCTACAGGTTGTAATTTTTCTTTGTTTTCGCCTTCTACTTTTTTGACTCTCTTACGTTGGAGTACAGGTGTTTTAGATGTTTTGACCTCTTCGTTGAGTTTCACGGCATATTTTGAGCCGTTAACCTCAATATTGGCTATATCATCTTCGACGCTTTTAATAGCCACATTAAAATTGACACCATTGATGGTAAATTTATATTTTTTCATGTGTATTTTCTTTTATTGTTCATTTAATCCGTAAACTTTCGAGTTCCAGGGTGAATATTTATTATCTACACGTTTCAAAGTAATGATATTACTTTCTTCATCGTGTAGTTCCGATAAATATAAATGCAAGGCATAAGACACAGCTGCAACTTCGTATGAGTTCATACGCTTGACACCTTTTACATTTCGTCCCTCTCTTTTCATTCGAAGTCTTGACATATAATTAATAATACGTCCCAAAAGGGAAAAGACAACGAGCAAAGAAGCCAACACCATGAATACTACGATGATACCGACTATAGATTCTGTTACAATATCTCTTAATGAGGTGATGAGTACTATCATAATTATAATGGGATATTAGAGTTTTTACGTGGTGGATTTTTGACTTTCTTGGTTTGTAGAGATTCAAAAGCTCTGATAACTCTAAAACGGGTATTTCTCGGTTCAATCACATCATCGATGTAACCGAAAGATGCTGCTTGATAAGGATTAGCAAATTTATCTTTATACTCTTGCTCTTTTGCCTCAATAAACTTCTGACGTTCTTCCGGATCTTCTATTTTGGAAATATTCTTATACTCCAATACACCTACGGCACCTGAGGCTCCCATAACGGCAATCTCTGCTGTAGGCCAAGCATAGTTAAAGTCACCACGCAGTTGTTTACTACTCATAACGTCATGTGCACCTCCATAGGATTTACGTAAGGTCACTGTTACTTTAGGCACTGTTGCCTCACCGTAGGCGAACATCAATTTAGCACCATGGACGATAATACCTGCGTATTCCTGACCTGAACCCGGTAAGAATCCCGGAACATCCACAAGGGTTAAAATAGGAATATTGAAAGCATTACAGAAACGTACAAATCTCGCAGCTTTACGTGAAGCATCACAATCTAATACACCGGCCAGATAATTGGGTTGGTTAGCAACGATTCCCGTAGGACGACCATTTAATGTGGCAAAACCGACCAAAATATTTCTCGCGTAGTGTCTGTGCACTTCTAAGAATTCATCCCCATCGATGATACTGTGGATAACATCCTTCATATCATAGGGTTGGTTAGGGTTGTCCGGTACTATATCATTGAGCATATCATCCATACGGTCTATAGGATCTGTACAGGTATATACCGGTGGATCTTCCATATTGTTCTGTGGCATATAGTACAACAGCTTCCTGATCAACCAGAAACCTTCTTGCTCATCATCTGCTTTAAAGTGGGTTACCCCCGATTTTCTGGCATGTACTTCTGCACCACCCAATTCCTCTGTACTGATAACTTCTCCTGTAACAGACTTAACAACTTTTGGTCCGGTCACAAACATATAACTCGTATCTGACGACATCAACACAAAGTCTGTCAATGCCGGTGAATAAACAGCACCTCCGGCACAAGGTCCAAATACGGCTGATATTTGAGGTACTACACCAGATGCCATAATATTACGTTGGAATATCTCTGCATAACCTGCCAACGAATTGACCCCTTCCTGAATACGAGCACCACCGGAATCGTTGATTCCTATAATAGGGGCTCCCATCTTCATGGCCATATCCATGACTTTACATATTTTCTGAGCCATCGTTTCTGACAACGATCCGCCAAACACTGTAAAATCCTGAGAGAAAATATAAACTAAACGGCCGTCTATAGTTCCCTGACCTGTGATAACCCCATCTCCAAGGTATTTTTGTTTTTCAAGACCAAAATTGGTAGAACGGTGGGTAACAAACATATCAAATTCCTCAAAACTGCCTTCATCTAAAATCATCTCTATACGCTCACGCGCTGTAAACTTACCTTTGGCATGTTGAGATTCAATACGCTTAATACCACCTCCCAATTTGGATTGTTCACGTAAGTCAACCAGTTGGTTGATCTTATTCTGACTATTGGATTGTCCTTTAACCATCTTTCTTTTTTTTAGGTTTATCTACTTGTTTTCATTAATCTTTTTCTTATAACATTTCAACCTGCAAATGTAACATAATTATATTCTTTATCGAATTATTTTCGTTTTTTCACAGACCACAACTACAATAATTATCAACTCAATAATCAGACCTGACAATCATTTAATAAACGTTTTTTGAAAACACGCCAAAAACCCGTAGTTTTTAGTCAAACTTCACATTTTAACCTAATTTATTGCAATGAATAAAATATACAGCATAAACAGCCTCATTATATTCAAAGACAAGATTCTTTAAATCGACTGATATTTATCATAAAACTCATTATCAATCTAATTGTTAAGGACTTATCCTATGATTTATATCATGTTATTTTTTTTGGGCGAAAAAAAAGAACAGTCTGAAAAAGTCAAAAAGCATCCAATGAACACCGGAAAAGAGCAACGAGTATAAAAAAAACATCCGATGCTTGAGACATCGGATGACTAACAATATAATTGTGGGGGGAGGTAAATTTTTATACGACTTACTTCAACATATCATTGATACGATTTTCTTCTTCTTCTGCCAATAAAGCATCGACTAAAATACGTCCGGAGTTCTCATCAATGATAATTTTTTTGCGGGCAGCTATTTCCAACTGGATTTGCGGTGGAATAGTAAAATAAGAGCCTTCAGCAGCACCCCGCTCTACCTTAACGACTGCCAAACCATTTTTCACACTACTTCTTATACGTCTGTAGGCTTTTAAAAGATGATCATCTATAGATTTACTGAATTCTTCAGACATTTTAGCAATTTCCTCCTCTTCTTTTTCGGTTTCCTTAATGATTTCTTCTAACTCAGTCTTTTTGTGTGTTAAATGCTCTTGTTTTTGGTCGAGTTTTTCTTGAGTCTCTTCTATAACAACCTTTTTCTGATCTATTTTGTATTTAGCTTCTTTGATTTTTTTCTCCATCAATTGTACTTCGAGCCCTTCATAATCGATTTCTTTATTCAAAGAATCAAACTCACGACTGTTACGTACTTTGTTTTGTTGCTTTTCATATTTTTCAATTTTTGCCTTAGACTCTTCAATCACAACTTTTCTATCAGAAATTTCTGTATTCAAATCATCGATTTGGTCATTCAATTTCTTAATACGAACTTCATACGCTGTAATATCATCTTCTAAATCCCTTACTTCGAGTGGCAATTCACCACGTAAAAGTTTCATATTATCAAGCTTTGAATCAATGATTTGCAAATCATATAAAGCTCTTAATTTTTCTTCAACGGTGATTTCTTTCTTTTTTGCCATAATTTAGTGGTAATTATAAATAGGATTAGATTGTGTTTCAGATAAAACGGATGCAAAATTAGTGAATTTTTTTTGAATTCTATCTACAATCAGATTTTTTGTAAATTGTTCGCTTTCATAATGACCTATATCGGTTATTAAAATACGGTTTTCGGCCCCGAAAAAGTCATGGTATTTAAAATCCGCACTAATATAGGCATCCGCCCCTGCAGATATTGCATTTTTTAATGCAAAACTACCTGAACCGCCCAACAAGGCTACTTTCATGACAGATTTGTTCAACAATGCCGAGTGTCTGATATTAGTGGTATGGAATGTTTTTTTAACTAATGCCAAAAATTCAGCTTCAGACAATGCGTTTTTAAATTCACCCACAATACCCATGCCTATGTTTTGATGTTGGTTATCTAAAGTCAACACTTCATAAGCAACTTCTTCGTAAGGGTGTACTTGAAACAGTGTGTTTAAAATTTTTGACTCTAAATGCGTCTCAAAATACACCGTAACTGCCGTTTCGGGCTCTTGCTGTAACACACCTCTTTGACCAATAACTGGATTAGCTTGTTCATTGGGCAGATAAGTACCGGTACCCGGAACATTAAAGCTGCATTCAGAATAATTTCCTATATCCCCTGCTCCTGCGGTAAATAACGCCTGACGCACTTTCTCGACATCACCAACAGGAATAAAAGTTGTAAGTTTTTTCAGGGTTTGAGGTTTGGGGACTAAAACTTTTAAATCTGACAGACCCAAGACTTCAGCCATTTTACCGCTTACACCCCACTTCCGGTTGTCCAATGCTGTATGAATGGCATAAATGGCAATATCATTTTTTATGGCTTTGATGATTGTACGTTCAACATAAGAACGCCCCGTGATACTTTTAAGCCCTTTGAAAATTATAGGATGAAAACTGACAATGACATTGCATTTTTTTGCAATGGCTTCATCTACCGTAGCTTCAAGCGTGTCTAAGGTGACCAAAACGCCTTTGATATCCCAGTTAAGATCTCCGGTCAATAAACCGACATTATCAAAGCTTTCAGCATAATCAAGCGGCATGTCATGCTGTAAAAAAGTAATGAGTTCTTTTAATTTCATCTGTAAAGATTTGACAACAAAAGTATAAGAAGTTTAATTGAAATCAAAAAAAGTATTCTTGTACTGCAACCATCAACAAGGTTAACACAGAATCCTGAATGAACCAATTCCTATTTTATAACCGAAAGGTAACTGCCTTTTTCTTCAATAGTTTTAGAAAACTGTTCGATTGTTTGATTTTTAAAATTCTCTAAAAGCATTGCCTTAAAAACTTTATAATTATCGTGAACAGGACACGGATTATCATCATTACATTTACTCAACCCCAGAAAACAACCTTCAAAAACATCTTCGCCATCTATGATGTGTATCACATCACAAATATTGTGTTGTCTATCTTTCTTAGTCATATAAAATCCACCGCCGGGTCCCTTTGCAGAACTAATGATATTGTTCTTGGATAATTGCTGTAGTAATTTAGCAATGAAATGTTTGGGAATATTCAAAGCCTCGGAAATTTCCAGAGCCCCATACTTATGGTCAGATGAACTTTTTTCTGCAAGAAAGAGGACACTTCTTATGGCATATTTTGACGCGTTTGAAAGCATTAATCTTAATTTAAGAATTTTATTATCAAGCAAATATATAGATAATTAATGAATTCTAACAAAATTCAAAACATCTATTCCATGCTAAAACCACTTTAACATCATACACGCTTGTACCTTATCAACAAGTCTCAGGATTCAAAGATAAAAACTACCTGTAGTTTATTTTTCTCATTCTTAAACTATCCGGTGTAACTTCCAGATATTCATCATCCCGTATATACTCCATACATTCTTCTAAAGAAAATTCTGTTTTTGGAAATATTTTAGCAGCATCATCAGAGCTGGTAGTTCTTATATTGGTAAGTTTTTTTCCTTTGATCAGGTTGACCCCCAAATCTTCCTGCTTATTGTTTTCCCCTACTATTTGTCCTTTGTACACTTCCTCATTAGGATCGATAAAGAAACGTCCGCGATCTTGCAAACGATCAATAGCATAGGCCGTAGCTTTACCGGTTTCTGCAGAAATAATCGCTCCGTTTTGGGTAGTCGAGATATCACCTTTGTAAGTATCGTAACCGCGCAGACGGTGGTTGATGACCGCTTCTCCTTTAGTCGCAGTAAGAATCTTATTACGCAAACCAATCAATCCGCGTGAAGGAACGTCAAACTCTATATGTTGCAAATCACCTTTGGGTTCCATATGAAGGAGATCGCCCTTGCGTTGGGTAACCAGATTGATGGCTTTACTGGCGTATTCTTCAGGAACATTGATAACCAAAGTCTCATAAGGCTCTTGTTTTTGTCCGTCAACCTCTTTTACGATAACCTGCGGACGACCCACTTGTAGCTCATAACCTTCGCGACGCATGGTTTCTATCAATACAGACAAATGCAAAATACCGCGTCCAAAGACATTAAATTTATCTTCAGAGTCCGTTTCCTCTACCCTCAATGCCAAATTCTTTTCTGTCTCCTTCATCAAACGGTCTCTCAGATGGCGGGAAGTGACATATTTCCCTTCCTTACCATAGAAAGGTGAGTTATTGATGGTAAATAACATACTCATCGTCGGCTCATCTATAGCGATACGTTTTAACGGCTCAGGATTATCCCAGTCTGCAATCGTATCACCTATCTCAAAATCATCTAAACCTACAACCGCACAAATATCACCGCTCCTTACACTGCTTACCTTGTCTTTACCAAGCCCCTCAAATGTATGAAGCTCTTTGATGCGAATCTTTTCTACCCCGTCATCTGTCTTACAAAGCGCATAATCCTTTCCTTCCACCAAATCACCTCTGTAAACACGTCCTATCGCTATACGCCCCGTATAAGAGGAGTAATCCAATGACGTTATTTGCATCTGTACCGTTCCTTCTTTATATGGTGCTTCCGGTATTTTATCAATAATCGTTTCCAACAACGGAATGATATCCGAAGTTGGTTGACGCCAGTCATGGCTCATCCAGCCTTGTTTGGCGGAACCATAAACCGTTTCAAAATGCAATTGTTCTTCAGAAGCATCAAGTGCAAACATCAGATCAAAAACTTTTTCATGTACTTCATCCGGCGTACAGTTTTCTTTATCCACCTTGTTAACCACCAAAATAGGCGTTAACCCCAGTTGCAACGCTTTGTCTAATACAAAACGGGTTTGAGGCATGGGCCCTTCAAAAGCATCAACCAATAATAATACCCCATCTGCCATCTTGAGCACGCGTTCTACTTCTCCACCAAAATCAGCGTGACCCGGTGTATCAATCACATTGATTTTCACCCCTTTGTAATTAACAGAAACATTTTTGGATAGTATAGTAATCCCGCGTTCACGCTCCAGGTCATTACTATCTAATAATAAATCTGTACGTTCTTTACGTTCGTCAAGGATTTTGGCCTGATCAATAATTTTATCGACCAATGTAGTTTTTCCATGATCAACGTGAGCGATAATGGCTATATTTCTTATGGATTGCATGTATAAAAAGTTTTAGTTTAAAGCAATACTTACTTGTGGGCGCAAAACTAACCTTTTTTAACAGATTACAATACTGTAATACATTTTTATCCTGTTATATGGGTTATACTATGGGCTCCACAGCTCGTATATAAGGCCTTTTTTTTGCGAATCCCGAAGCTGTCCGGCTTGATTTTTCAACACAAGACTATCCTGAGGATAGTTCTTATACAAATCATTAAGAATAATCGCATTCAGTTGGGATTTAGGGTGTGTTTGAACGTACTCCAATAACAATTGCTTTTGTTGCTCTTTTACGACTTCTATATCCCGGTATATACGTTCCAATACTTCGTGATTATTCTCCAAACGGGCTTTTTGAATTTGAGGATAGAGATAACTGATTTGTTTAAAACTCTTTTCAGAGGCTTTAACCAAAGCGAGCCATTCTTTATTTAAGGGCGAATTGAGCACAACACTCTCATTGACATGGCTTGCAAGATTAATCGTTAAACTATCACTGTGCAGAATAAACGGAAAAAAGCCTCTTTGGCCGGAGACTTCTATAAATGCTTTTACAGGATATTGCAAATCATCTCCTCTTACTATGTACAAATGCTCTGATTTCATCAAAGTATCGGTATGGGGCTCGTCCTCTTTACTGAGATAGGTAAGCGTCAACACATTTGACTCATTAAAACTTTCAGGTGTTTGTACGGTGACACAAAACTGATTGGCTTTGTTTTTCTTGGAAAATGTTTTTTGACAACCTGCCGTACAACACAAAATCAACCACAACAAAAAGAAGTTTATTAGCGTGATACTTGTTTTTTGTCTTTCCATGCCTTGAAATATTGTGTAATTCTCTGTATCAGACCACTCAGGTTCATCTTACCTCTGTCTGTAGAGGTACTGACCAACAAGTAAATTCCAAAAGGGGCAAGCACCAGTGTCGACAACCATCCTCCCCACACATGGCTTATAGAGCTCTCTTCTGCAAGATTAATAGCAAAAGAACTTAAAAAAAAGTAAATCATATAAATGATGATACCAAAAACCATAGGCAAACCAAAGCCTCCTTTTTTTATGAGAGCTCCCAGTGGCGCACCAATGATAAACAACAACAAAACACTCAACGCAAGTGCCAGCCTGTGATGGTATTCTGTATCATACATATTGAGCTGTTTACGTTTGTATTTATAATCAGTTCTGAAATCATTAAAACTATTCAAAGCATTATTGACATTATTTCTGGCAATACCGAGTATTTCGTATTGAGCAGTCTCATCAAAATTATCCAATATAGGATAGCTGATATCCCTGGCTTCTGTTGGCTGTACGCTATCACCTTTCTTTTTGGCTTTGATACTCACTTTGGACAGTATCAACTTGGCTTTGTGATTGACATATGTATCCCATTTGGGTTTCAATGAATCAGAAGACAGCTTGAGCTGATTGAGGGACAACATTTCCCTGTCTTTTTTAAAACGTTCTTCTTCAATATTTTCCAATGAAAATTCGGAAACATCAAGATTTACCGTATAGACATCAAAATGAGTTTTTGAAAAAGGAGCGCGTTCTCTTTCTTTTTTAGGGCTGCCCCGATTGGAATGTTCTTCGTAATAATAACCATCTTCCAATTTCAGGTTGAGATATTTACTCCCTTCTTCACTGGAAATAGTTCCTTTGGTTGCTGTGATGGTATTAACTGTATTTCTGCGCTGATTGGTTTTATAGATCAGAACATTGTCAAGAATATTGTTATCAGGACCTCGTTTTTTATCAAATTTCAGTACATAGCCTTTGATATCTGTATTAAAGCTACCTTCTACCAATGCCAAAGCCGGCTGTTTCTTTTTGATATTGGAATAAAGATTTTTTTGTTTGAGGACAGCCCACGGAAAAGCATTGTTGAGAAAAACAAGATTGAGAGCGCTGAGCATTACCACAAAAAACAACAATGGTCTGATGAGCCTAAACAATGAAATCCCTGAAGACTTCATAGCCGCAAACTCATAATTCTCAGACAATTGCCCCATAGACATAATAGAAGACAAGAGTATAGCTACCGGCATGGCTTTGGGAATAGCCGTTATGGTAATATAGTAGATAAACTTCAACAAGATACCCAATGTGATACCTTTGCCTGCCAAATCATCAAATAACAGCCATATCATCTGTAAGATAAATATAAACAACGCAATAAGAAACGTTGAAATAAACGGCTTAAAAAAAGACTTGATGATATAACGGTCTATGATTTTCAATACTGGAAACTTATCAAAACAGAGGGCTAATTTAAGGATTTAAAGCTTAATAAAATGATAATTATTTACAGTCTATCGCTCTGTCACAGACTTCCGAACATTCTGAGCACTCTAAAAACCAAACAACAACACAACAGACTTTAACATCCGGTACACCTCCACTTTTAGCCCGTGTAAGTCATGTTATTAGCTTAGGGCAGAATAATTAAAAAAGTGTAATGAGTATTACTAATTAGTTTAAATCTAACTCAGAGACATGCCCTATGGTATTTTTATCATTACTCCCGATTAAAAACCGACTCTGGGCAGGTCTTATATCATAGGAAAGATCTGAATAATATCTTTTGAGAGCAGTCATATAATAAATAATCTGTTCATAGCTGTTGTTCTGCGCATCAAAAACAAGATGTTCAATAGACTTATCGTCAATAATTGATCTCAAACGCGCCATATCATCATACCTTGATATCGTACGGGTTTCGCAGACGGGATAAACATGCACATTAGCTTTGGCATACAACTGGATTAAAGCCTCGTAAATTTTATTTTCACTACCCACATAGAGTATATGTTCCAGTTCTTTGGCCGGCTCTTTTGTTGTTTCCGTTTGCCACCGGTGAACAGACTTTTTCATAGACAACGCAGCATCAACCAAAGGTTTAAAATACCTGAAACGTTTAAAATACTTGGCATAAAACAACTGCATTGCTTCGTAAAAATTGTTGAAATACTTTTGATCTTTGACCGTGCTTTCACCTTTAAAGTGTATAGCTCTCAACTTGTGATAATAATAATTTTTATAACCGTTTTGTATCAAAGCATAACTCAAATCTATGTCTTCGCCATACATAAAATAGCGTTCATCAAATCCACCCACGTCTTGATAGACTTCCTTTTTTAAGAACATAAAAGCCCCAACCAATACTTCTATTTCTCCTGTTTCATCCTCTTGTAGTTGAAGTGCGTAATAAGAGCTCCCCATACCCAATAGTTTTTTGAGCGCAACTGCCGGGTAAGGCACATTGCGTTTACTCTCCGGCAGAAACATTCCGGATCCGTCATAAAGTGCTGCCGTCACAGCACCCAAATCAGATTTATGCTGAGTAAAATCAAGTAGTGATACAAAAGTATTCTCCGGAATAACCGTGTCCGGATTTAAAATCAGAACATATGTCCCTTGCGCGAGTTCAACCCCTTGGTTATTCGCTTTGGAAAAACCAACATTATCCGTGTTTTCTACCAGCTTGACTTCGGGGAAATGTTTTTTAACCATCGCACAAGAATCATCGGTTGAGGCGTTATCAACAACGATTATTTCTCCTGTGACAGATTTTAAAGCCTTTGTCACACTCTGAAGACATAAGAATAAAAAAGGTCTGACATTATAACTGACTATGACGACTGATACCTGCACCACTGTATTATCTTTTTAATGAGTTTTCAAAAGGAATTCTATTGGCAATACTTCTACCCAATGTCACTTCGTCTGCATACTCCAATTCATCACCCACGGCAATTCCTCTGGCGATAGTTGTAATATTGACGTTGCTGTCTTTTATTTTTTTATAGATATAAAAATTGGTCGTATCACCTTCCACGGTCGGACTAAGGGCAAATATCAGTTCCTTGATGGTTTCTGTATTTATTTTTTCTACCAGACTATCTATATTGAGGTGTTGCGGTCCCACACCCTCCATAGGTGATATTTTTCCACCCAAAACATGGTAAAGTCCATTGTATTGGGTAGTGTTTTCTATAGCCATCACATCCCGTATATCTTCTACCACGCAAAGTAATGATTGGTCTCTGGCAGGATTATTACAAATATCACAGACATCATGATCTGACAGATTTTGACAATGTTTACAGAACTTAATCTGCTCAACCATTGTATTGAGCGCAGTTGTTAACTGAATGGTTTGCTCTTTGGGTCTGTTGAGCAAATGCAATACTAAACGTAAAGCCGTACGCTTACCAATACCGGGTAATTGTGAGACTTCGTCAACGGCTTTTTCCAATAATTTTGATGAAAAATTCATAATTCAGATGTTATTGCTTTTTGCTCAGTCCGAATAGAGCGTATATTTTACGGATTATAATTATCATTGACCAAATAACCTACCATATCATTATAGCTTCTCAACCCATGATTTTGGCTGTTGGCTTTTAAATATTGGTCATATACTTTTTGAGATATAGGTTTTACGGGAGTTTTATAACTATCCCAAAAATCTTTACTCAGTTGTATGTTACGTTGTATACCCGGATTGAGCCGTTTTAAATAGGTTTGCGCTAAAGCGGGATTGTACAGAGAGATTTCCTTGATTAGGTAACGTACTGCCATCAACTCACCGGAATATTGAAAAAATAAATCGGGGTTATTGATACAAGCAAGATAACCTATATAATTGGCCTCTGATTCTGACGCATACCCCAACTGATGTGCCATCTCATGAGTAACCGTTACGGGATAGGATGACATGGGTATTAGTCTATTGACCTGAGCTTCGCCTGTAAAAGGATTAAGATAACCTGTGAACCCCATATAGGTCAACGGTTTACTAATCAAAGATTTCTTTACAGAATGTTTTCTGAATTTAAAGTCCAATGAATCGTTTTTAAAGGTCTTATACTGTTTGGCTGCGATTCTATAAATGGCTCTTTTGGAGTAATCGGTTGTTGGCACAATAGTGTCATCGTCCACCAGTGCATAATGAATAGCATTGAGCTTGTCAATATGCCTATGAGTTGTTTGTTGTAATGCCAGCGAATCATAAGTCAATGATTTGATACCCATTTGTTCATTGAGCGGCAAACGGTAGTAATTCATCCCCCATAAGAAGTGAAATAAAAACACAATGACTGATATAAAAGCAGTCATCCGGTACAATTGTTCGACAAAAGGCGAAAAACGGGTTTCATAAACATACCACAACCAACGTAAGATGGCTATAAACAACAATACATACAACACATCACCTACAGAAACAGGAATCCAGCCCAACAACCGCCGCATAAACCCACCAATAAACGGATAAATCCCACGGCTGTAATAACTTTCTATAAACTGCGGAAATCGAGAAACGACACCTATTAAAAATAGCTGAATGACAAGAAAAATACTAAGGGTTCTATTTAAAATATAATTATTCATTAATCAGACTTTGGTACAATTGATAGGTTTTATCAATAGTGTTTTGACTATTAAAATGCTGTTCAAAATGGGTTTTAGCCTTTAATCCCATCTGTTGTCTAAATGTAGCATTTTTTAATTTAACAATAGCCTCTGCTATGGCTCGAGGTTGTTTTGGTGGAATAATCAGTCCACTGACTTCCGTCTCTATAACTTCAGAAAAACCGACTGTCTTGGTGATTATCACAGGTTTTGCCATACTTACGGCCTCACTAAGTGAACGTCCAAACCCCTCTTTGAGCGACGTCTGCGCATAAATATCAGACGCTTTAACAATGCGTTTAGCATCTTCCCGATATCCCAATAATTGAATTCGATCAGGAAAAGGCATTTGCAAAACTAAGTCTTTTAACGTTTTGGAGTCCGTCCCATGTCCCATAATAACATAATAAATACTGAGGTCTTCAGGTAAATACTGCTGTGATTTTATAAAATACTCAATACCCTTCACCTTAGAATAGGTGCCGGCAAGTGTAACCATCAATGCCTTATCCGGAATGTTCATAGACTCTCTGTCTATGGCGGTGATATCATCAAACCATGCCGTAGAATAGCCTTTGTAAATCAGGTGGGCTTTGGTCTTACTCTTACCAAAAAACTGTTTCTTAAAATGGGTTAAGACCCTTCGGCTATTGCAAATGACAGCATCTACACGAGGGTTTAAAAAAGAAAAATAAGCTGTAGGATCATGCCAATGCACACTCATAGCACCAAGATAGGTGACCAGTTTTACCGGTGTCCGTTTTATGGCAAAAATAACATGACGTAATATACGACTGTGATAACAATGGATAATGTCATACTCATGGTCTGCCTGCAATGTTTTTATAGATTCAATAAACTGAAGATCAAAACCTTCAGGAAGTTTACCCGGTATGGTATTTACACCGGAGTCGTTTAATAGCCGGAGACTTTCAGTATTAAACGGTGCGAATACATCTATGGTTATATCCGGTTTTTGGGATAAACCACAGATGAGTTCCAACTCCGCTATACTTATATTGAGCGACACATCATATTGGCCAATAAACAACACCTTTAGGCTCATGGAAAAACAGTTTTAGCTTTATCCCAATAAGCATCCAACTCTTCTAATGTCATTTTTTTCATCTGTTTACCTTCGCTACTGATGACCTTTTCCATTTGTTGAAACCTGTTGATAAAACGCTTATTGGTGCTTTCCAACGCGTTCTCAGGCGAAACATTTATAAAGCGGGCGTAGTTAATCAGAGCAAACAACACATCACCAAACTCGTCATTAATACGCTCCTGATTCTTGTTTTTAATTTCCTCCTGCAACTCCCCGATTTCTTCTTCAACCTTTGCCCAGACCTGTTGTTTATCATCCCAGTCAAACCCTATACCGGCAGCCTTATCCTGTATCCGGTAAGCCTTTACCAATGCCGGTAAAGATTTTGGCACACCTTCCAAAACAGATTTTTTACCCTCTTTCAGTTTGATTTCTTCCCAGTTTTGTTTGACATCATCAGCGTTTTGAACATTGACATCACCATAAATATGCGGGTGTCGCTGTACGAGTTTATCGGAAATACTGTTAGCGACATCAGCAATATCAAAATCATCGGTTTCATCAGCTATTTTGGCATAAAAAACAATATGGAGTAATAAATCCCCCAATTCCTTTTTGATCTCATCCATATCCTTATCCAGAATAGCATCCCCCAACTCATAGGTTTCTTCTATCGTAAGTAAACGCAGTGATTCTATAGTCTGCTCCTTATCCCAGGGACATCCCGTTCGCAGGTCGTCCATAATGTCAAGCAGACGTTCCAGGGCTTGAAGCTGTTGAGGACGTTTAGGATTCATGGTCTTCTTTAGTCTGTGGTGCTAATGTTTCAAAATCAAAATCTGAACTCAACAGGCTGTGATACCATTGTATCATTTTTTTGACATGAGAGGCATACACCCGTTCACGGTCATAATCCGGTAACACTTCTTCAAAAAAAGCTAATAACTCCTTACTACTGCTTTTAGGAGACACAGCCTCTTTACCGTCTAAATGCTTAAACATTTTGTAGAATACATCACCCAGAGCAAGTTCTTCCGTATAGGTGTAAACCGCAATACTACCAAGCGAATTGACCTGATGTACACCGGTTACGGGAAGACGTTTACCGTCCTGTAATGATTCTACAATAATATGACCTTTGGTTTGTGATAAAAGCTTGTACAAACCTGGTCTTCCACTGATACTTAATATTTTTTCTAATGACATATGTTTTGTTATTAATTGAAATTTATTGTCTCGTTTTTTAGTCCGTTTTAAATCAACCGCAAAAGCGATTTACCGGTACTAAAAAATGCTTGTTTAAGTTAATCCACTGCAAAAATACATTTCTACGGATAAAGCAGGTATTTTTCTCTGATTTTTTTGAACGAATCCAATCCGGGTTGCCAAGTTTTTCTGATATCTTCTTCAGAATAACCCAATTTAATTTGTTCCTGTAAAGTACCCGTCCCTGCCAGCGTATTGAAATAAGAATTAAAAAAAGCGGTCTTATCAGGATAGTTTTGGTAAGCCTCCGACAGCCATGTCAGGTTGATTTGATTCAACTTTGTTGCCTGCGTTAAATCCAAACCATAACAGGTCTTATCTTTGTATTTAGGCTTTTTAGCCCCTGTATTGGGTTGTGGCTTAAACGTAAATGTATAGATGGTTTCAGGTAATTCCGGTGACCCAAATATCTGAAAAGGAGTATTGGTTCCTCTACCGCAACTGATACTTGTTCCTTCAAAAAAACACAAACTCGGGTAGAGATTGACAGCCTGTGCATTGGGCAAATTAGGCGAAGGTTTGACCGGAATAGTATAAGCTGTCTGCCGGGTGTAATGTTCTATGGGAATCGTACGCAGTTGACACGTTATCCCTCCTGCCAACCAATGTTCACCATTGATCATCCGGGCATATTCACCTATGCTCATACCATAAACGACCGGAACGGGGTGCATGCCTACAAAAGATTTGTAGGATGGCTCTAATACAGGTCCATCTATATAACTAATATTGGGATTGGGTCTGTCCAAAACGACAACGGGAATATCTTGTTGAGCACAAGCTTCCATCACATAATGCAAGGTAGAAATATAGGTGTAAAACCTCACCCCTACATCCTGAAGGTCAAAAAGTACGAGATCTACATCTTCCAGATACTTTGCTTTGGGTTTTTTGTTAGAACCATAGAGCGAAATAAGGGGTAACCCTGTTTTGGTATCCATGCCGTTTTTTACGCTTTCACCGGCATCTGCAGTCCCGCGAAAACCGTGTTCAGGACTGAATACTTTGATAATATTGATGTTTTGAGCCAATAGTGTATCAATAAGGTGTGTGTAACCTCCGTAATTGTCATTGACGACACTACTTTGATTGGCAACAACACCTATACGTTTATTTTTCAATAAGGGAAGGTAAAGATCGTAATTCTCTGCCCCTACTTTGATGGCCTTGCTTTGAGCTGTTGTCGAAACATTAGTATCGGCTTTAACCGGGTTGATTTGGGCTTTAGAATGACAACTGTTTAATGCCAAAACCACAATTATTAACAACAACTTTTTAAACATATACTTGATTTTACAGCAACAAAAGTAAGGTAATTTTTTTTGTTCATCAGAATGACAAAAAGATAAGCGGGATAACCCTATTTATTCACAGCTTATTATACTTCACACACAACCACATCTTTACTGATAATTGTGAAACACCCTTGTTGTAGTTACGCTAAAGCCCTTTGAAATATATGATTTCAAAGGGCTTTAGAGCGTATAAAAGTTTAAAGGCTTAGTCCACCTCGTGTACAATAATCTCAGAAGTCACCGGCATAGTTTTTTGATACACCGCACTTACGCCACAATAACGTTCTTCAGAAAGGTTAACAGCTTTTTGCAATTTATCCATAGGTAAATCTTTTCCCCAGAATTCATATTTTACGTGCATTTTATGGTATTGTTTGGGATGTTCATCAGTCAGGTCACCATCTACAGAGACTTTAAAGTCTTTAAAATCCACACGCATTTTACCGAGAATAGAGACTACGTCCATTCCGGTACAACCGGCAAGCGCCAACAACATAAAAGGCTTAGGACGGGGACCTCTGTCTAATCCGCCTACTTTTTCATCGGCATCTATAATTATTTTATGACCATTGACTTCTCCTTCAAAAGCCATATTATCGATCCATTTGACTGAAGCTTCTTTCATTTTATAAGAGTATTTATTATAGTAATTAATTTCAAACACAAAAATAGCGTATTCTGATGAATTGATTTGTCACATTTCACACATTCACCTCGCTTCCCACATTAAAACTAACGCATTTCTGATTTTTCATCACTGATGTCCTGTAACATTTTTTCCACATTACCGGCAGGGTATTTCCCGTTAAAACAGGCTCTACAGGTAGAAAAAGTATTGAAAATCTTATCCAAATCTTCAAGTTGGAGATAGAACAGTGCTTCGGCTCCTATATAATCCCTGATTTCCTCAATAGATTTGTTAGCGGCAATTAATTCTGTTTTGACAGACATATCTATGCCATACACACACGGGCTTGTAACCGGTGGCGCCGAGGAAACAAAATAGATTTCCTTAGCACCTGCATCTTTAAGCGTTTGGACAATTCGCTTAGAGGTCGTACCTCTTACGATAGAATCATCTACGACTACCACTCTTTTATCCCTTACCGATTTTTTGATAGGATTGAGTTTTTGCTTGACAATATTCTCACGCATTTCCTGATCAGGAGCGATAAAACTACGACCTATATAACTACTTTTAAACAGACCTCTGTGGTAAGGTACACCCAAGGCCTCTGCCAACCCCGAAGCCGCAAAATAGCCTGAAGACGGTACGTCTATAACCACATCGGGGGTTAGTCCGGCAGCTTTGATTTGTCGGGCAATAGTCTGCCCCATACGCACCCTGCTTCCAGCGACATTCTTGTTCAGAAAATTGGCATCTTCACGGGCAAAATAAATGTATTCAAACACACAAAAAGCTTGTTTTTCTTCATATCCTATACTACTGTGCAATTGATTCTGATTATCTATATAAACAATTTCACCGGGTTTTAAATCTCTGACAATCTCATAACCTAAATGGTCAAAAGTTACACTCTCAGATGCCAGACCATAAGTAACCCCTCGCTCTGTTTCTTTTTTGCCGAGCATCAACGGTCTTATACCGTGTGAATCCTGAAAAGCCAATAAACCACGGTTGGCAATGACGGCAATGACGGCATAAGCACCTTCTATTTTTTGTTGGGTGACTTTTACGGCTTCAAAAATATCCTGTGTTGAGATATTGACCAAATCCTTGTTTTTCAGCTCAGCCGCCAGCGTGTACAAAATCATTTCCACATCATTGGACGATGTGGGCATCACGTGATAATCATGATACATGGCATGGTTCATTTCCTTAAAGTTGGTCACATTGCCATTGTGAACCATAGCAATACCAAAAGGATAGTTCGTGGTTACCGGTTGTGCATTTTCAAGGTTAGAATTACCATGAGTCGTATAACGCACATGTCCCAGCCCAATAGTACCATCCAAACGTTCAAAGTGCTTGGTGTCAAAAACTTCGTTGACCAATCCAAGTCCTTTTTTTATTCTGAAATTATCTTTAAACGTGACAATACCCGCCGAGTCCTGACCACGATGCTGTAAGGTTAAAAGTCCTGAATAAAGATCATAAATGACCTTTTCCCGGCCAATAAATCCGACTATTCCACACATATAGTTTTACTATTATTGATTGATTATTTTTGTTTTTATATTTTTTCTCCGGAAAACAATTGTTTCAGTGTATTCGGATATAATTCATGTTCTACAGCTAAACCGCGTTCTTCAACTTCTTCAAGTGTATGTGCCCCATTCAGATCTACTTCGGCTTGCGCAATAATCTGTCCGGCATCCAGTTCTTCGGTGACGTAGTGTACAGTAACTTTGGTATGTCCCATATTGTTATCAAATGCCCATTCATAACCGTCTAAACCCTGATGTTCTGTGGTGTCAGCCGGATGAATATTGATCATTCTACCTCGATAGGCTTTTACCAAAAACGGACTGATGATACGCATATAACCCGCCAGAACGATATAATCAAAGTCTTGTGTTTCCAGCCATGCCATAAGCGCTCTGTCATAATCCTCGCGTTTTTTACCTTGGGAAGCAATAACATGCGTTTTAATGTCTCTTTTCTCTGCAGTTACAAGACCTGCGGCTTCCGGATTATTGGAAAATACGGCTTGAACTTTTGCTTTATTTTGAAGCACACCATGGTCAACAGCCTCCAGAATAGCCTTCATATTGGATCCGCGTCCTGATATAAAAATGATAATTTTTTTCAACTTAAACTGCTTTATAAACTTAAACCAATTTTAATATTGGCTATAAAACTTACATCTGAAAATGTGGAAGTGTCAAAATTATAATAATTTCCCAAACCTAAATAAAATCCCCATAAATATTGATCGCGTAGAGGTCTTTGAATTCCCCAGTATAAACTTGTGTTGATAAAATTATCACCATCTTCATCATCTAAAAAAAGATAAATATATTCCATCTTTGCCCCTAGAAAATTACCGGCGTTGTGAGCCATGTTTTTTTCTTTTGACAGTCTTTTATTCAGACTGTAATACAATTTCAGATGCGAACCTAAAGTTAAATAATCGTCTCCTAAATCAAACACAAATCCCCTTTGACTGGTGATGCCTATTTGGTATTCTTTTCCAAAACTCATATAAGGTTCTACGAGCAACACCGGACTGAGCACATGCTCATAAGCAATATCCAAACCACGGATTCCCAATTCAATTTTCGGAAAACTATTTAAAGTACTCTTTTTTTGATCCTGTGCAGACAGCTCAAAACCGACCAATAGTATAATAACGAATAGAACATGCTTGATGGTCATTGTTGTCAATTTATCTAAGGTTCTTGTTTTCTCTCTGACCAATATCTTTTCTGTAAAACTGCTTGTCAAAGTTGATCAATTGAATATTGTGATAAACTTTATCCAATGCTTTTTGTAAAGTTTCACCACGGGCTACAACATTTAATACACGCCCGCCATTGGTTACTATTTTATCATTAGCCAAGGCTGTTCCGGCATGAAAAACGGTAATATCATCAGGCAATTGATTTAAACCGGTAATCTCATAACCTTTGTCGTATTGTTTAGGATAACCACCTGATACCAGCACAACGTCTGCAAAATAACCCTTATGAAAAACCATATCAACCTCAGACAAACGCTTTTCTACGCACGCCAAAGCCACATCTTTTAAAGGGGTTTTAAGAGACGGCAACAAAACTTCGGTTTCAGGATCGCCAAAACGCACATTGTATTCCAACAGGTATGGGACGCCTGCTTCAACCATTATCCCAAAGTAAATCACACCTCTGTAATCCATACCTTCTGCCCGGATACCTTTAAGCGTTGGCTGAACAATCATATCATCAACCTTTTGCAACAAATGCTCACTTACCCCCTCTACCGGCGTGTAAGCCCCCATACCTCCTGTATTCGGACCTTGATCCCCTTCCAGGAGTTGCTTATGGTCTTGTGACGGCTGGAAAAGTTTCATCGATTTACCATCGGTAAAACCAATGACTGACACCTCATCACCGACCAAACGTTGTTCGATAATCAAAGGTGCTTGCTGACCGTAGGTCTGCGCTACCTCCTTCATAGCGTCTTTAAACACCGCTTCACTATCACAAACAAACACGCCCTTACCGGCAGCCAGCCCATCGTATTTTATCACACAATTGCCTTTGAGTTCCAAGCCATACGCTAAAGCCTTATCAACGCTGGCAAACTTTTCATATTTGGCCGTGGAAACCCCGTGTTTCTGCATAAATTGCTTAGCAAAAATTTTGGACGCTTCCAATTGTGCCGTTACTTTGTCCGGCCCGAGTATCTTTATAGTAGTGGCTCTGAAATAATCTACAATCCCTTCCGCAAGCGGTTGCTCGGGACCGACGAATATAAAATCAATACCATTAGAATGACAAAAACTTTCGACAGCTTTAAAATCAGACGTATCAACAGCATGTGCATTGGGAATACCACCATTACCGGGCAGTGTAAAAACATTTTCCCAACCTTCGGTTTTAGCAAAAGCCCAGGCGAGTGCATGTTCACGCCCGCCACTACCTATGATTGCTATTTTCATGTGTATATTTTTATTGCTTTTTAATAGTCACGTAACCTTTGATGTTTTCTTGCAGAGACTAATTATTTAATTGAATTATCATCATCAATCAAACCTTGTTTCATTTTGGCTATTTCCTCTGTAACCTGTGCTTTTAACGATGGTACATTAAGAGCTCTTATCGCTGCATAAGCGGCATTGTCCGGGTGTACTACCGTAACCGCCGGTGTTTTGGACGGCATAATCAAGGACGAATTGATATTCAGCATAATATCTGATTTATCCGTAAATGGAGGACAGTTAATGACGGGTACACTTAAATTGGCTGCCAATGCTCCACCAAGACCGTTGGAACGACCTGCAATAGCTATGACAACAACCGGTTCGACACTGTTGTTATAAACCTCTGCTACCTCAACCAGACGCTCCCCGTTTTTATGGGCTGAAATCGCACGCATTTGGGTGGTCACATCGTATTTTTTCAAATATTCTATAATCTTTTCAGCATGAGGCACATCAGATTTTGATCCCATAATCAACCCTACAAACCCTGATTTGATATAGCCTTTGTTACGCAAGTTGTAATACATTCTTGCCTGAACATCAATTGTTGAGGTTTTAAAGGTTTCACCAGTAATGATTTTATAAATATCCCGGTAGCGTTTAGAGGTTTCTTCGACCACATCATCTGACAATAAAGAAGGAATTTCACCTTTTATCTTATTGGCCAACATCCATTGGCGGACAAATTCTTTATCTATTTGTTC
>PDQD01000022.1 GCA_002747695.1 Flavobacteriia bacterium | reverse complement strand
AACTTTGGTGATACGGTAACTTACGTCCTCTACCTTAACTATACTACCCAGTTTTACGCCGGGATTTTCAGAAATACCGGTGATTTTTACCTGATTGACAGCTATGGCTTTACGTTGTTTATCTACCAGTTTATCCAGACGGCTCTGCACCTGTCTATCGTTAAAGGTCGCATGCTGGAACTGGGTTTCTTTGGCGAATATTTGATCGGATTTATCCGCTACAAAGCCATTAAACCCGTTGAGACCAACGGCAACATCAGATGTGGATTTCACCTGAACCTGATCGGTCAAATAATCGTTACTGAAAATTTTATATTTCTGAGACTGTGGCATTAAACTCAATTGGTATTCTTTTAAATCAATCCCATAAGTCAATGCAACTTCTTCACTGTCCGGTTCACCAAAAATCAGTTTGACACCGTCATAATAAAACCATTCACCGTATTGAGTAGCCAAACGTCTGGCATAAGCGTAAGAACTCTCATGGTGTTGTACCGAATAATCTATGGTGACATCGTCCTGCGGACGGATATCAACACTCAATTTGGACGAATCATAGCCCTCAAATGTTTTACCTATAATGTCTGACAAAGACACTTCGTTATGAGACATATAATGATAACCGTCTTCAGCCAGAAAAGATGGGCTTTGAGCGGTGATTACTATTTCATCGCCATTGCTCGCCTCATGCCCTTTGATTGTTTTTACCTGAGTTACCACCCCTTTAAATTGTAGTACCTTGTAAGTCCCAAACCCTTCCATAGATTGGATTTCGAGGGTAATGGTTTCTCCAAGAAATTTTTTGCTTTGATCTCCCAGCGATGCGGTCATGTCTTCCAGGGCATCCATACGACATACGACTTTCAATATATGATGATTGTCTATTTGTTGATGCAGCATGATATTCTTAAACGTTGGGATTGGTAATTCACCTATAAAAAGATCTGTAGTAGTTTGTAATGCCATAATGTATTTTAGAGTTTTTTAAAACTGTACCATCGTCAACTAAAAAACCAATTCAGGAAGATGGTTTAACTTGTATGCTTTTAATATTCTGATAAAGATACTCAAACGCTCTCAACCATTCCAATCAAGGAGTGGTCATAAGGTTTTCCTCTTATAATTCTTTATCGTTAGTTATGCCTTATCAGCCCAATTATTGACAAACGTCGTGTCTTTAACCTTGACTTCTTTAGCTGAAATGACTATTCTCGTTTTCAAAGGATTATCATTGACCGCATCAAAATCTTCATCGTAATTCAGGCAATACGCCTCTTTGAATTTGATGGTTTTAAGACCGGACATATTATCTCTTTTGTAAAAAACAATCTCACCGTCTTTAGTCATGTTAGGTGAAATCATCCACTCTAAAAAATCAGTTTTATTGGTGGATTCTATAACAACAGTAATCTGTCCTCCTTTGGGTCTCTGAGATGGTTTACCGGTACTATCTGCACCCTGTTGGAAAGAGAAAGAACAAGATAATACGTTCATGGTATCATCTTCTATAATCATTTGTGATAAAAATGACATAATAAATATTTTTAGGTGTTCTTGTAGAAAAAAAGGAGTACATAAAATACTCCTTTTTTTATTTTAATCCGGAGATATTAGGTACTTATTATACCCACTCATTAACGTGTTCTCCACTACCCATAGAGATTACTCTTGCTGAAATAACAAAAGATTCAGACATTGGGTTTTTGTTTTTAGAATCAAAATCCTCAAGATATTTAACCATATAACCTTCGGTGAATTTTAATTCTTTAGCAGTAGCTTCTGTATCTCTTTTAAAGAATACAATAGAACCATCTCTTCTTTCAAAGTTATTGAACATCCAGTCTGATAAGCTGGTGTCTGCAGTAGATTCAACAGTGATTTTGATTTTTCCACCTCTGGTGATAGATGATGGTCTTCCTGTTGCATCAGTTTCTTGATGTAATTCATAAGAACAAGATAACACGTTGTATTCGTGTCCTCCTACTTTTAATTTAGCCTTAAATGACATAATAAAAAAATTAAAAAATTAATAAAAAAGATATTTATATATAAATGTATTTATTTACGCGACGAATGTATGAATTTTTTTTTTACTGTTAAAAACATTTTTTATAGCAGTGTCTAAGTTAAAATACAATTGATTTTAGAATAGAAATCAGACTTTTTTGATGACAAAGGGAAAAACAGACGTGGCGTGTTTTTCCAGAAATAACAGCAAATTATTTTTTACAAAATCCCACTCAACCTCATCTATTTGTTTGGACTTATTGACAGTCAATTCAATATCTATACAATTAATCATCCCTTTATTCAACGATAAATCAATTGTGTAACTGTTTTTGATGTCGACATTTTCAATTTTATCCCCGAAAAACTCAAAACAAACGGACTTCAGATCTTCTTTGGTGACTATTCTGTCTCTCGACAGTAAACTTCTACGGTAAGCCAGTAAACGTTCATCCATATTTAAAGCATCCCGCCCACTATGTGAGGATGTTAACAAAAAACTACTCTTTTGCTCCAGCCCGATTGTTTTATAGTTGTTTAATTCTGTACCGTATTTAATATTATTGGCAAAACTCCCATCTGTACTCCAATACTCAACCATAAGCGTGTCTTTTTTCTCATAGGGCGTTACAGACACATAATTAATCTCTGTGTATTGATGGGTTTTAGCTTCTATTAATTTGTTTTCTAAAATAGAAATAATCTGATTCAACTTTCTCAGGTTATTCTGTAAGAAGGAATTATTCAAGTAAGAAAACGAAGCACTCTCACTTCTCAATAATTCAATCAAGTGACTGATATAGTCTTTGGCTTTCCTGTTATCAACTTTTGCAATATTATCAGTCTTTAGCACATAAGTCCCTTTCTTGTTACTGGCATTAGAGATATTACGACTCAGCAAATTGTATTTCTTCCCATTGATACTGGTAATGGACTTAATATCCAAAAACAGATTTTGCGTTCTTATAGGGACTATATTGACAAACTCTTTCAATTGGTATGAAAACTCCTCAGCTTTTCTGTTGACCGCCGGAAACGAATTCAGACTGCAATATATATTCTCTAAAATAGATTTGTTGATAATGTTAGAAAAAACAACTTTAAGCCAAACCGTATTTTCATCTATTTTGGCCCTGTTCTTTTCATCTATGTTTTTGAACTCCTCAGGTAATTCGGGTTTGACCTTGATGTTTTCTTTTAAGGTGATATAATGCCTTTTGTAA
The DNA here is from genome assembly GCA_002747695.1 of Flavobacteriia bacterium. Taxonomy (GTDB): domain Bacteria; phylum Bacteroidota; class Bacteroidia; order Flavobacteriales; family Flavobacteriaceae. The sequence continues at coordinate 36,132 of PDQD01000022.1, read as the reverse complement.
TTGTTTCTTATTTCCGTGACAATATTGGCAGACTTTAACGATTCCTCCCTCAACATGGATGACAACATTTCTTCATTATCAATATTGTCGTTGTAAAATCCTACATTGGTTTGTATGAGTTTATCACCACTATACCATTTAGCTAATTTCAGATGATGGAAGAACAAATCAGTCGCAGTCATGTCCTGTAATTCAAAGTAAAAAGACGTGTCGCTGAAATCCAGATTACTCCCTTTTGTTGTGATTCCTATATATAATGTAGAATCTTCTATAAAATCATCATTGGTTTTTATTAAACCAACTTTATTCTTCACTTCTTCCAGTTCCAGTACTGTATTGGCAAAAGCTAAATATTTCACATCAGCTTGAACTATTTTAAAGTCCTGTACCGGTGAAAAAAATACATCTTTGACATTTTCTTTTACCGAAGCTTTCTTTTTTAAGGAAAACAAAACTTCCGGTTTAAGAACAATACCGTCTTCCGAAGGTTCTGTTTTTATGACGCAATGAGCCGGTCTGGGGCCAAAGACCGCTTCCGGAGTCATTAATTGAATTATTTTTTCCGTGACACGGGTTTGGGATTCACTGATTTTGTCTGATAAATGTTCTATTTCCACAGCACATGCACTCAACAAAAGTGAAATCACAGGGTCAAAAGACATTTCAATTTCATTGGCGGGAACACCCCAAATTGTTCCTGCTGTTTTTAGCATTCTATTTTTTATTTGCTCTCTGGTTTCAGCCATCTTATATGTTTTTTTAATACGACAAAGGACCTATATAGAAAATATCCTGATAATAAAAATCCTCATTAGTTTTTCTGATCTTTCCTTTGATTCTGATAATCACCTTTTTCTTAACAAGAATGTTTTGTTTTGAATAAATTAATTCCTCTTGCCTGATTTTAACATCCACAGAAATATCAGACAATCTTTTTTCGTGAGATTTCAATGATGTTGACAAAGATTCAATAATTCTATTCCTTATTCTATTGGTACTGGATAAATTATCAAAATCAATATCCCAAATCGCACATCCAAACGTTTCATCAAAACTACATTCACCAAAATAAGTTGTGTTGATTAAATGAATATTGAATATTATCGACTCCTTTAGTCCACACTTGTCAAATTCCCTGTTTTTTAAAAATTTTTCAGCATCAATGGGTAAAGTAAGAAACTTTTTATACATTTTTTTATTTTTACAGACCAAAAGTAAATAAAATAAGTTTAACACTTAATAATTTCCCAAAAGATATACGCAACAACTTTAATTTTAGCAAGTATTTAACAACCTTAATATGGGTGTATTAAGACTAAAACTATATTCAAAAACAAACGTTTTAACATGCTTTAAATCATTAGCTTAAGCATTGTATGTAAGCATTTCAAAAGGGTATGTTGAAACTTAAATTTTAGAATTATTAACAATATATAATCTTTTTATGTTTTTAACACCTGAGAATCCATAACATTTTTTTATATTTTTGCGGATTGAATAATAATACATCATATATGAAAAGAATAATTACATTATCACTATTACTTTTAAGCATTTCATTTATGTCAGCTCAAACAGACGTAATAGAAAGCTATATTATCGAAGATGACACAGAAAACCCTGTTGCATCAGCTAAAGTTTCTATAGAAGAACTCGGCTTATCCACATTTACCAATGACAAAGGGTATTTCTCTTTCAAAACAAACTTACCCCAAGGCAATTATCTGATTTCAGTATATAAAGACGGTTATGACTCCAAGGTGTTTTTGATTCAAAAACGAGCCGGTATTAAAATAAATCTCAAAGAAGTAAGAATAAATGTCGATAAAAAAGAGGCTAAACGCAGAAGAATAGCCGCTAAAAAGAAAGCCAAGGAAGAAAGGGAAAAAGCCAGAATTGCAGATGCAAAGATTAAAGAAGCTCAACAAAAGTTGCGGGAGAGAGAAAAAGAACTCGAAAAACAAAAACAAAAACTTCTGAAACACAATACTGTAATCGTTGAATATGACAGTATTGTAGAAGTAGAAGATGATCCTGTGGTAGAACAACCCATAGAGGAAGAAGAAGTTATTACAGAAGTTCAAAAGAAATATGCCAGTATTCTGGGTGTTGATCCTACCATTCTGACCAATAAAGAATTGTATAATTTTATTGACAGTTGGATGGGAACGCCCTATTTATTTGGTGGAGAAACCAGAGAGGGTATTGACTGTTCTGCTTTTACACAGCGATTGTTTATAAAAGCCTATGATAAAATGTATTTGGAAAGAATGGCCAGTAAACAATTCTCCTCCAGCTATACTGACCTGTTCAGAAATCTGGACAATCTGGAAGAAGGGGATTTATTGTTTTTTGGAAAAGACGAATTCAATATTACACACGTAGGGGTTTATTTACATAACAATAAATTTGTCCACTCTACATCAAGTACAGTAGACGGTAAACCCGGAGTTAAAATCAGTAATATTACAGATCCTTTTTGGTCAAGTAGAGTTATTGCGGCAGGTAGAAGAAGTTATAAACAAATAGAAGACTAAGTAAGTTGAAACAAAACTTTACAGATAAAATAGTCGAAGAATTAAACACTGTTTACGAAAACATCAAAGCAGAATCACTGATTATAGAACTGCAAAAAGCAGGTGCTATAGAAGATGAATTCGTGATTCACAATAAGAGTTCCTTTAAGAGAGGATACAGAAGAGATGTTTTGGCCCAAAAGCAATTAGACGATTCTAAACTTTTATTAGAGCTTTCAAGGGATGGGATATATGACTCTTTACCCGAAGGTGTTTTTCATAAAAACAATGAAAATCAAAACACCTCGTACAATTACAAGAGACAGCAAAAGAAGAAAGAGGAAGAAAACAGTCGATTATTCTTTAGTCCTATAGAAAATGAATTGTTTGGTCAATCCATCAAAGTAGAGAAAAACGAACAAAAACTTCTCGAAGATTTCTATAATACAAATAATGATTTTGTCTTGAAGTTTTGGAATTTAGATAATCACAGGAATAACAAGTACATTCTGAAAATGATTAAGTTATTACCACATTGTCATAAAATATCAGGAGATCTCAATCTGATCAGGCTTTCCCTACAAAAGATATTAAACAATGAGGTGCAGATTACTAAATCTTTCAGAAACCTTGACATTAAACCAAAGAAAGGAAAAGAGGTTTTAGGGGTAAATACAATAACCAAAACGCCTAAATTAAATGTTGCAGTTCCTTTTATAGAAGTGGGCATAGGACCGGTCTCAATAGATTATTTTAAGAAAAATCATGAGATTATTATGGATTTTCTAAAGATTTTTTACAACTATTTCTTACCTTTGGAACTCCAAGTGGAAACTAAATTTTTCAGTAATGATAAAGAAAAACTCAAATTAAATAAAAATAATGCTCCGATTTTGGGAGTTTCAACAAGAATATAAACGTTATGGGAACAAACGGATTGTTACAAGGAGGTATGTTAAAAACTAGTGTGATATTTTTTATAATAGGGACATTTATTATTTTAATAGTAAGTGACATACGTAAATTATTTACTAAAGATAAAAAGAAAGCAATCATTTATATACTGATTGTTTTAGCAACATTTGCATTGATTGGTCTATTGAGTTACTCTAAAGTGTTAAATAACTCTGTATTGGGTAACTATATTGGGTTTCAAGTACTCTTTCTGATTATAGGAGGTGTTCACCTATGGGTTATGAGAACGTTCTTTAAGGATTTAAGTAAGAAGAAATCCGGTTTTTTCAATGAGTTCTTTTTTACCTTAGCCATACTGATAATCGGTTTAATAGCATTTTTCAATGTGACTAAAATATTTAAGCCCTCTTATAGTTTTGTGTTTCTCTCGTCATCTCTAACATTTATGATTCCCGTATTGTTTTATAAGATGTATGAGTTTGCACTATTAATACCTGTAAAGGTTTATAAACAATGGCTGTATCCCGTAGAGCAAAACATTAAAGATCCTACGGCTGAAGAATTAAAGAATCCTTTGGTAATTAGTTTTGAGTTTACCAAAAAGGGGCTTAGCGATGAAGAAATAACAAACTTCAGAGTTAAAGCCCCTGAAAATTTAGAATTTTCAAAACTATTTTATTTCTTTTTGAATGACTATAATGAGAGACATCCGGAAAATGAGATCGAATATTTAAACGATGACAGAACCCCTCAAAAATGGGTTTTTTATAGAAAAGCTACTTTTTTCAGGCCAATAAAATATATTAATTTTTCAAAAACGGTTATCGCTAATAACCTTAGAGAAGACGACGTTGTTATTTGCGTAAGAACCTAAATATAATATCTATGAAACCAAAGAATATAAAAGAGCGAAGAAATAATTTTTTAAAGTTTTTAGCCCTCTTCATCCTTACCATGATAGTGGTGATTGCGGCTGTGTTTTTCACTTTCAAGACACCTGTAAAAGAAAATCAGATTCTTAGGAACGAAGCCGAAAGGATAAGACTGGAGATGAAATTTCAGGACAGGTTTGCTGATAGAATGAATAATGTAAAGAAACTAATAGATTCATTGGATACCCCTGGTGCACCAACGGAATACTTAAATGTATTGATTGGAAAAGATTTGGCTGATATGCAGAAAGCGATACCAAAAGACTCTGCCTACAGGTACGATATGTATAGTAATGTTGTAAAGCTTTATGTAGATATACAGGATATGAAAGGTAAACTCAGAGAGCTTAAAGATGCTGAAAGTACAATTGAGGAGTATAAAGAAGCACTCGAAAAATCCAGAGAAGAGTTTAAACAATTAGAACGGGATTTATTGATTGCCCGAAACAGCCGAAGATAATAACAATACAATGTTCTGTATAACAGAATCTTTATTAAAATATAACGGAACTAAACCGTTTGTTTATAAAGAATTATGTTGACCTAAATTTTGTTTAATCGTTTGTTGAGTTATTCTGATTGACGCTATTATAATCTTTTTCAATTTAACAATAAATTTGTTTTCCCAACCTTTTTTAAACGTTTAAAGTATTGTTTATTAATTAAATAGGTATACTTTCTTTTAAACAAAATATTAATTGTTATTTTTATACCTCATATCTAACATCTGAAACTATGGGTCTATTCAAAAATTTATTTTCTAAAGAAAAAAAAGAAAGTCTCGATAAAGGCTTGGAAAAGTCTAAAACGTCTTTCTTTGATAAATTAACCAAAGCTGTTGCCGGAAAATCCAAAGTAGATGATGATGTGCTGGATAATTTGGAAGAGGTACTCGTAACTTCTGATGTAGGTGTGCAAACCACACTTAAAATTATAGACCGTATTGAAGTCAGAGTGGCTCGTGACAAATACCTGAACACTAACGAACTACACCGTATTTTACGTGAAGAAATTGCCGGTTTACTGTCTGAAACCCATACAGAGGATGCAGAACAATACGCCATTCCTGCCGGTAAGAAACCTTATGTCATGTTGATTGTAGGAGTCAACGGTGTGGGTAAAACAACCACTATAGGTAAACTTGCTCATCAATTTAAAAATATGGGTAAGAAAGTTGTACTTGGTGCGGCTGATACCTTTAGAGCCGCTGCTATTGATCAATTACAAATCTGGGCTGATCGTGTTGATATTCCTATTGTCAAGCAAAAAATGGGTAGTGACCCGGCCTCAGTGGCTTTTGATACTTTACAATCAGCTGTGGCACAAGATGCCGATGTTGTACTTATAGACACTGCCGGACGTTTACACAATAAGGTCAATCTGATGAATGAACTCACAAAAATCAAAAAAGTGATGCAAAAAGTCATTCCGGATGCCCCTCATGATGTATTATTGGTTTTAGACGGCTCTACAGGGCAAAACGCCTTTGAACAAGCCAAACAATTCACCAAAGCCACTGAAGTAACGGCACTGGCTGTGACCAAACTGGATGGTACTGCCAAGGGTGGTGTGGTCATCGGTATTTCCGATCAATTCCAAATTCCGGTAAAATATATTGGCGTTGGGGAGAAAGTTGAAGATCTGCAGGTGTTTAACAAGATGGAGTTTGTCGATTCGTTTTTCAACATTAATTCTTAATGTAGTATCAGGAACCAAAACCAGACATCCAACACCCATAACACAGGCGTAGCTTCTACCCAAAACGAGGTATAGTATTTATCGTTATCAGGACTGACGTTATACAAAAACAATATGACCAGTATAAAAACACCCAGTTCTGATAAGATGCCATAGCTCAATAGATGAGACATTGGAAAAATCAGCATAAAAAACAGCAGCATCAACAGCATACCTACCTGCTTACTACGCTCCACTCCTGTTTTTTGGGGTAAAGTCATCAAATCCTGAGTGTCCGACCAATAATCTCTGATGTCAAACGGAATGGTTACAGCTATGATAAATACAAACCGCTGAACAAATTCAACCAAGAAATCAAAACTTGTGTAATGCTTATACAAGGGTATCGCCACAGTCATCAGTGTCCATGCTAATGCAATAACAAATATTTTGAGTTGTGGTATCTGACGTAATGTATGCCATTGGTTTTTAACCCTGACCACTGGAACGGCATAAGCCACAGTCAATAATCCCACTGGAATTAATAATAATCTTTGGTAGAAGTGCAGCTCTTTTAAAACCAACAAAATACCCCCAAAAGAAAGTATCATAAAAAGAATAGACCAGGTATTCTCTACATCAAATTGAAAACGATTGTTAGACCAACGAATAAAATGATAGCCCAACAGGGTGCTTAAAAATGTTGTGAGTAACACCGGAACATCAAGTGGCAGAACAAAATAAACATAACTGACAGCCGTCAAAGCAGTAGTCGCTAAAGCAACGTGTATATATTGATTGATATAAAATTGAAAGACTTGTCTCATACACTTCTACAGCTGTTCATTTATTGTTTTTAAAAACATTGTATTCAAATCATTCTTAGACTGTCCGGTAAGCCTTTATACATTGTCTTAGATCTATTACTGCGGCTTGATGCTTCAAATATATTGCTTTATACGCTAATTGATGGTGAGCAGCCTTTTTTTCTCATTGCCAAATTCGTCAATTACCGTTATAACATGTAAACCTACTTCGGGAATAACGGCCAACTCATGATAATCTTCAGTAGCTTTGATAAATTCTTCATCCAGATACCAAAAAACTGTTGCATCGGGGTTTGAATGGGCTAATTTTAACACCACAGGTTTTAATTCTCCGTCCACATCTTTAGTCAATGATACCTGAGATTGAAATTCTGTAGGGAATAAAAAATCCATCTTTTCTTTCTCCAACATTTGACAATCAGCTCTGAAATGAGGTAAAGTCCTGTAATCAGGATGGTTTTGGCTATAATAATACGCCATCAAGGGTGGCAAACGAAACCAGGTTTTAGTTACAATACGGTCTATACTTTCACATTGGGTATTGACCTGATACTGTTCGTTTTGATCCAGATGGACTTCTAAATGATAAGGACAAACCCCTCCTTTGACACCGTTTTTAGGAATGAGTTTTTTGACAGACGGACATATAGGCAAAGCCAGATAACCACTTTTTTTACAAATCTCAGCTTCAACTAAATCTTCATAAGGTTCTAGAAACCAATGGGATTTCGGCAAGACATCAAATACCTGAAACATCAGTGGGGAAGCACTACCTGCACCGGTAAGCCCGGTTCTCCCCTCCCCGTCTGAATTGCCAACCCATACACCTACTACATATTTTGGCGTTACCCCTATTGCCCAGGCATCTTTATTACCAAAACTCGTACCTGTTTTCCAGGCTATTTTTTGAGATGATTTGTAAAAATGCCAGGATTGTTCATCACCCGGACGGTTGACTTCTGTCAATGTGTTGAGCGTAGTAAAAACCGATCCGGCATCAATACCACTGTGATTGGATTTAACAGCTCCAAAATCAACTTTGTCAGACAAGTCGTAAGACGGATTGACAAATTCATCTTTATAATACTTATGCCCCAAATTTTCAAAGTGATTGACTATACCGGCATAACCGGCATAAACCTTACATAAATCCCAAAGATTGGCTTCACTACCGCCTAAAATCAAAGATAAGCCATAGTGATCTGATGATCTGTTGATATGCTTAATGTGATACTGTTCCAATTCATCTCTGAACTTTGGCAGACCATAGTCACGTAACAGCCTGACTGCCGGAATATTCAGCGAGCGAGTCAAAGCATCATTGGCAGGTACTGCACCATCAAACGTTAAATCATAATTGTTAGGTGAATAACCGGCTATTTGCGTAGGAACATCTGTGACGAGTTGCGTAGGTAACAAATCCCCTGATTGCAACATATGGGCGTATAATAAAGGCTTTAATGTACTACCTGTACTACGCGGAGCTATAATATTATTGACGTCTTTTTCATGACGGACACTCGTAGGACTATTGCCTACATAAACGAGCACTTGTCTGGTGTCAACATCTAAAACCAAAACCGCGATATTGTAAACCTCATTTTGCTTTTGAATCTCATAGTGACTTTTGACCAATGTATTGACTTGATTTTGAAGGTGCTTGTCGATAGAGGTTTGTAACCTTTGACCTTTATAATTTATACTGACGTCCTGTACTAAATGAGGCGCTAAAGCCGGTAAACGATAAGGTTTTTGTGGTAAGTCTTCGGCAATAGCAAGCTCATAGGTCATTTGGTCTATGATATTTTTCTTGTAGAGTTTTTTGAGTAATCTGTTCCGCTTTTCTTTTAATTCCCGCTGATTTTTACCGGGGTATATTAAGCTGGGGGCATTGGGCAATACAGCCAATGTAGCCGTCTCTGCCCAGGACAATTGATGAGGTTGCAATCCAAAATACCGCCAAGCCGCCATTTCTAATCCTATAACATTACTTCCAAACGGCGCATGAGACGCATACAATCTTAAAATATTCTTTTTAGAATACCCAAATTCCAATCTTGTTGCGAGAATAAGCTCTATAAATTTCTCAGCATATGTACGTCGTTTATGTTTTCTTGACAACCGGATAACCTGTTGTGTCAATGTACTGCCGCCCCGAACTATTTTCCCAGCCTTGATGTTTTCAACCGTAGCCTTAACCATAGACACAGGATTAAACCCAAAATGCCAGTAGAAATATGCATCTTCAAATTGTAAAATACAATGTTTAAATTTTTCCGGTACAGTATCAATCTCCGGAAAACGCCATTGACCATCTTCGGCTATAACAGCGCCTAACAATTCATTGTTGCGCGCTGTTACAACCGTTGAGGTGGGGTCTTTAAAAAGCGGTCGCGGTAAACTAAAATAATACACAATCAGCAAAACGACCATAATTATGGTCGTTTTTTTATGGTTGACGATATACGTCTTTAATTGCTGCATATTAAGTTAGAGTCTATCGGCGTATGCATAAAACAGCCCGGTTTATTTAACTATTTCAATCCATTGACCTTTGGTGCGCACCAAATAATCATGATCATACATGGCCTCACACTGGACACCGGGTAAGTAATAATCACCCTGATATGAAGCGTTTAACAATACTCTGAACGTTTTGGCCTCACGTTTACCCAAACTAAAATAATAACTGATACGGGCATCTCTGATGTCTGTATAATCGACTTCAGCGGTTTCTGTACTGTCACCATAATCTGTAAATCTGGTATTTACAATTTCCCAACCCGAAGGCAGATACTGGGTTAAAGCTACATTTTCCACCTTGTCATCAGAAGTGTTCTTGACATGTATTTCAGCGACAAAATTAGTACCTTGTGTCAATTGACCAATGTTGATTGGTTCGCCGTCTTTGGTCATATATTTCACATTAGCTTCCAGATTTTTTTGAATGACTTTCTCCTGACCTACCGGTAAAACGCCAGCATTAAAAATCCTGACATAAACTACCCCTTTATTTTTGTTGGTGATTTGCAAGGTGTTATTTTGTCGTACCTCATCCCATGAGGTCGTCCATAGAGCTTTAGGCGTTGTAATAGATTTTTTACTGCCATTAAAATCATAAGACACCTCAATACCGGTATCATTACCGTTTTTCAAGGCATATTTTGACATCGCCAATAAGGCATAAGCCGTAGTCTGCGTGCTCATCCATTGATCACTTGAAAGTTTTTCTGCAATAGTTTGCGCCAATTTGATGGCTTTTGTCTCATCATCTAACAATATATAGGTTTCTAACCCCATAGCTTTATCACGTATTTCTGAGCCGTAATAATGCTTGTAATAACGAGACTGCTCTCTTTTTAATGTTTTTAATACAGCGAGTGCAATAGAACGTTTACCAATCATGGCATAAGCCGATGCCAATCGCATTTTGGCTTCGTTAGAAATACCTTTAGTTTCGCGTAATCTGTTCATGGACGCCAAATCAGGGCTGTTAGCTAAACTCAACGTATATAAACGGTAGGCTTGTGCCAAATCATTACCTGAGTAAGACGATGAAGTGTAGCGCCACTGTCTGGCCGCTTGTTTTTGATAAGAAATCCACTTGTCTTTAAACCCAACCGGAAGTGCATAACCTTTTTTCTCTGCTTCTATCATAAAATGACCGGCATATGAGGTTCCCCAGTCATCCTCATAAGAATTACCTTGCCAATAAGACAATCCACCACTTGATTTTTGAAAACCATATAAACGCTTTATCGTGGCTTTTATATTTCTTTCAATCTTTTGTCTGCGCTCTGCCGGTAAATCAAAAATTTCCTGAAAGTACAATTGTGGAAAAGCACTCGATGTGGTTTGCTCTACACAACCGTGTGGATACTGAATGAGGTACTGTAAGCGTTTGGTAAAATTAATCGGTGGCAGCGTTGACAATTCCAGAGTAGCCTTATTGGTTCCCTTTGTTCCAAAACTGCTAAAATCAATCCTGCCGTTGTCATTAGACTTTACAATCAAATCATGCGTTTCAACCGTTACCGGGTTCGGATTCAACACATCTATTTCTACCTTATAAGAAGCCTTTTCTCTACCGGAAGTAGCCTGTAAGGCAATATGACCGATGCCTTTGAAATCATTGACCTTCAACTTAAAGTACAGCATCTTCTCGTCCGGTTGACTGAATGATATACTTTGCGTTTTATCCCCAACAATCGTATAGGATTTATTGGGTTCTAAACTCACCTTGACTTTTTTCACCTTCGGTGTCATAGCAAATACCGTGACCGGTAAGGTGACTGTTTCCTGAGGTGTGATTTTACGCGGTAAAGAAGCTAAAATCATCACAGGTTTACGTACAAAGACTGATTTTTCGGCACTACCATAAGCGCCTTTTTTTGTATTACTGGCGACTACCATAGCTCTTACTGCACCTACATACTGCGGAATTTCAATCTGATGTTTTGCAGTGCCATTGGCTTTTAATTGGAATGGCCCTATAAATTTAACCATAGGTTTAAAACGATTGGCTTTTTTGTTTTTATTGGCTAATCCTGATTCATCCCCACCAATACTTAAAATCTGATTAATTCTTCCTCCGTAAGCCCCTATGACATCGTCAAAAATATCCCAGGTTTTGACCCCCAGTGATTGTTTGGCGTAAAATGTATTCCAGGCATTAGGGGTTTTAAAACGGGTTAAATCCAATAGTCCTTCATCGACTAATGCGATGGTATAGGTCATTGGTTTGCCGTTTTTTTCTTTGACTTTAATATCTATTTTAGTTTCCGGTCTCACTTCATCTGACATGGTCAATTGTGGTTCTAATTGGGTAGCCGGATTTTTAACTGACACCGGAACTGAGCCATACATACGTATAGGCAAGTCATTGACTGTCTGGCTATGCGGTTGTATCAATGATATATTCACAAATACATTAGGGGCATAATACGCCGGTACCGGACAACTGAATGTGGTTTGTTTATCCTTTGTTTCTACCCAGAAATAATCTAAAACTTCTGTCCCATTCTCTATGGTTATCAAAGCCCGGCTACCTTTGGACGAAGGAAATTTCACTTCAATCTTATCATTGACATTATAGACTTCTTTATCAGTTGTAAAGACCAGCATAGTAGCATTGGATTTATCCTGATTGGAGCGTTTTTTACCGTACCATGAAGGCCAATCAAAATAAACGACACTGGACGTCGTATGTCCGGATGATCTATCTTTAACTTTAATCAAGTAGCGTCCCCAATCACTTTTATCGATATTTAGTTTGAAACTGCCTTTCCCCGATGCACCGGTATTAACTGGAATGCTTTCATAGGTTTCATGGTATTCTCTACCATCATAGGAATAAAGACCGTCTTCAGAATTATTCCACCACCAACGCCATGACAATTTATAAACATCAACTTCCAGTTTATTGGCAATTCCTTTACCATCTTCATTGACTGACACGACATTGAAAGTATAATCTTCATCGGTAAATAAATAGTTTGAAGACTGTTGTTCTTCAGCAGGATTGAGACCTACATAAGACGTATATGGTGACACCTTTTGAGTAAAGACATCAGTACTGAAATCACCGGCATTTTCATAAACTTTGGTTATAAAACTCGCTTGTAACATTCCGGGAGCTCTACTGTCCAATTTAGGCTTGATTGAGAAACTGGTTTCTCCCTGATTGTCTAAATGTCCTTCTAACACTTTGAATTCTTCAGCGCCGAATGCTCGGGTTACATCATCAAAATTGTATTGATTAAAACCATCAAACACGGTTTTGGTTGGGTAAAATTTAGCATTGACATCCAGTTTGAGGTCTTTGGCAATAGCACCGTGTAACCATTTCACTTCAATATCACCTCTGATATTTTGATTGGCTTTAGCTATTTTCCCTCTAGTATTAACCTTGATTTTTAGACGGTTAGGCTTGATGGTTTCTACCTTTAAAACCTTGTTGAAACTTGCCCCACCGACAACTACCCGCAATTTCCAGTTACCGGTCAAAGCATCCTGACCTGTCGTTGGTGCGTAAGTATAGACATTGTCTGTATTTTTCAATCTGGTAGCGCGGTCTATGAGTTTGCCTTGTGGATTATACAGTTCAAATTTGACAGGGTGTTTATCCGGCAACGGATTGTTTTTGTCATTTAACACAAAGGTCAGGTACATAGTGTCTCCGGGACGCCATACGCCGCGTTCACCATAGATATAACCTTGTATACCTTTTTGCAACTTCTCACCGGATACGTCAAACTTACTCATAGATAAAGCTTTACCATCATTCATTTTGACATAAGTTGTGTTTACACCATCTGAAGCTACGGCAAAAAAAGCGTTTTCATGATCATTAAATTCGGCTATACCCTCTGCATTAGTTTTAGCCGAAATGAGTGGTTGACGTTGTAAATTGTACAATTCTACTTTTACCCCTTGTACGGGTTTAGTCGTCAATAAATCTGTAACAGCAACAAATGTGGTATTATTATTGCCTTTTTTGACAATAACACCAAGATTTGTGGCCAAAATATTTGTGCTTATAGTTCTTTCGGCATAGTATGAATCTGTACACGGATCGTCACTTTCTTCCCAATAATAATCATAATAGTCATCGTAATCAGAGCCTTCAGTATCATATTCTCCGGTGTCAATATCTTTTTTACCGTATGTTATGGTTTGGTCAGATTCCTCATCTTCACATGAGTAATTGGCATAAGCTTTATTGATAGACAACTTTACCCGGTACATCGCCCCTTCTTCTACCCTTACCAAATCTGCAAGATCTATAGCAAAAGCATTAGGCTTATCCAATTCTAAACCACGATTGGTCAGATTGACCGTATATTTTGCCACCGGACGTCCCACATAGCGTATTTTACCTTGGTTATTGAGATCGTTCTGTTGTAAAAATTGCAAAATATTGTTTTTGTAAATTTTGTAAACGGTGGCATCTACAGCTTTGAGATTGACAGCTTTAAAATTGATTTTCAGATTACTCGAATTTGGAAGAATAGATCCACTACTGATAAAGCTGACCTCTGGTTTCAGAGATTCAAAATACAATTCATGTAACACGTCTTCTTTCATCGTAATACCATCGACATTTTTTATACCCTTAAAAATTTCAATTTCAATTTTATCTTTAATCGTTGATTTAGGATAAATGGATACCACGTTGTTACTGATTTTATAAGTGTAAGAATGTTCTTCTTCACCTGCAAACTGGATGAGACCTTTGAGGTTCTGATCGGGTTTCAGGGGATCCGAAAAACTGATGTCTATTTGTTGTTTATCGCCTTCAATAACACTGATATCCATAATTGCAAAAGTCTTCTTGCCTATAATAAGGATTTCGTCACCTCCCTCTGAAGTTGATTGTACAGGTTTACCATCCCATTGCACCAACAGTTCTTTATCGTCATCCAACCGCTTGATACTATCTATTTTAAAATGGATTCTTGAGGCTAACGCACCCATGTCATCAAATGTTACCGGCTGCTTCTTTCCGCCATACGTCACAGTCAGTATTTGAGACAATTTATCGGTTTCAAGGACATCACTGGCGTTGATAAAACCATTGACATAATTCCAGTTTTTATCATAAGACATTGGTGCATCTACAGTTACCGTAAACAAGAGCTCTTTGGTCTTGGCAGTCATGGTAAAGTCTTTGAGATTTTTGTCAATATCGTTATACAATTTTGATAAATGCAGGGTGAGTTTATAGGTGCTGTTACTTTTCAGTTTCTCACTCGGTGTAAAAATTATGGTATTCTGCTCCAGACTAATGGTTCCGGGGACACGAGGCTTAATCGTTAAAACGTCATCGGAAACAGATGTCACATCTACAGGTTCGTTTAAAAAGAATTTAAAATCCGAAGTCACAGAAATACGACTATCGGGGATGCCGGAGAGATAAGATGCATAAGCATTTACATCACTTTCTTTTTTATGATTGGTATTACAGGCATTTAAACCTACCAATACCACAGCAATAATAAAATAATAAACTATTTTCACACGAAATAAATTTGAATTAAACATATGGTTTTAAGTATTTTTATTTAATTTAGTTAAAGAAATTATTTACAAATTTTTTTGAGTAGTTCCCCTAAAAGACACGTTGTCTTTTAATGATTTTAATTGACGCATAGCAATCATAAGCATTAACATAATTATCATGTACTTGATAAAAATTTACATAGTTTTTTCATAAGACCGCATGGTCTATTTTACTTGTCAAAAACAGTGTTAAAAATAAGGTATATTTTTCAATTCAGGTAACTTTTTATTTAAAGTTTTCAACTGTTTACAAACTGTTCTAATACGGCTATGCGTTTTTCGATAGGCGGGTGTGTGGTAAACAGATTATCCCAGGAAAAGCCATGAGCAGAAGGTTTAGGATTATCGATAAAAAGCTGAGCGACATCCCGGTTTTCAAGAGCTTCAATGGCAGGATCATTGGCGATTTTTCGTAAAGCAGATGCCAAAGCCATAGGATTTTTAGTCATTTCAGCAGATCCGGCATCAGCCATATATTCCCGCGAACGTGAAATACCAAAACGCATCAATATGGATAAAAAGTAAGCTATAGCACTAATAACAACTGCTATTAAAATAACCGCAGCAGAACCTCTGCCATCACTGCTACGACCGCCAAAACGCAAAGATCTGAATACACTTTCGGCAATAAAGGCAAATATTCCCACAAAAATAATAGAGATGACCAACAACTGTACGTCTTTATTGATGATATGGGTGAGTTCATGTGCCATCACACTCTCCAATTCATCGTCATCCAACTTATCTATAATTCCCTGAGATAATGTCACAGCATATTGAGACGGTTTCAAACCGCTGGCATAGGCATTTAAAGAGGAGTCATTAATCACAAATAGTTTGGGCATGGGCATACCTTGCGCTATACACAGGTTTTCCAGCAGATTATACACCCGTTTATTTGTCCGCCTATCCAGAGATTTAGCGCCGGTAGCGAATTGTATCATCTTACTGTTAAAAAACCATGCTACAGCAAACCATATACTTACCCCTATCAATACCCAGGGTAGTATCATCAAAAATCCTTGATTGGTTTGTTGAAAACCCTTACCACCTATAAAAAATATAAATGCATATACCATAGCCAATAGCAATATAGGAAATGCTATCAGTAACAAAACAGAATTGAAATTGTTTCTATTAATCTGGCTTTGTATGCCTACATATTGCATTAGAATTTAATTTCCGGTGGTTCCTGCATTGATTCACGTCTTTCAGCCAAATCAAATAAGACTTCTCTTTTAAAGTTGTAATTTTTAGCAATCACATTAGACGGGAAACTCTCTACTGCCGTATTGTACTCTGTAGTTGCTCCATTAAAAAATCTTCTGGAAGCAGCCAGTTTGTTTTCAATATCACTCAATTCCTCCTGTAACTGCATAAAGTTTTGATTAGCTTTAAGGTCAGGATAGTTTTCCACAGCTATTTTCAAACCCTGAAGTCCAGACACTAACTTTTGCTCCGCAACAATCTTTTCTTCAATTGTTCCGGCATTCATCGCAGCAGAACGGGCACGGGTAATTTCAGTCAACAATTCTTTTTCATGTGACGCATAACCCTTAACTGTATCTACCAATTGCGGCACTAAATCATGGCGCTGACGCAGTTGAACATCAATATCTGCAAAAGCATTTTCACGACGGTTACGTAAAGCTACCAGACGATTGTATAAAATAACCGCATACATAGCTATGACAACAGCTAAAACTAAAATAATTAATAAAAATGGCATAATCTTATAACTTTGATTTTTAACAAATATATGTTTTTTTGTTCAGATAGCAGTATTTTAAACAATAATACTAACCCCTTCCCCGGTCATATTATCAGCATCGTCCCAGTAATAATCAATACGTCCCAGATTAATACCGGCAAAACCCACCTGATTGATTAACATATTCTTGCCTTTTCTGTTTTTAGTAACCGTAGGTTTTTTTAAGAATGTGTGGGTATGTCCCCCTATGATTAAATCGATATTTTCTGTTTGGGATGCCAATTTTAAATCTGATATAATATCTTCAGACTTGTAGCTGTAACCCAAATGGGACAGACAAATGACTAAATCACAGTGTTCCTCTTCCTTTAATAATCTGCTCATATCCTGAGCAATCCCTACAGGATCCAAATATTTTGTTTCCTTGGATAAGGCTTTGTTAACCAAACCTTCCAATTTGATTCCCAATCCAAAAACACCTATACGTATACCTGCTTTTTCATAGATCTTATAAGGCTTTACTTTACCGTCCAGAACTGTGTTTTTGAAATCATAATTAGCAGATAAAAAATCAAATGTAGCATGAGGCAATTGTGCATCCAACCCATCTACGCCATTATCAAAATCGTGATTGCCTATTGTCGCTGCATCGTATTTCATCATACTCATCAATTTGATTTCCAGCTCGCCTTTAAAATAATTGAAATAAGGAGTACCTTGAAAAATATCGCCGGCATCAAATAATAAAGTATTAGGATTTTCTGCTCTGATCTGCTTAATCAGTGTTGCTCTACGTGCGACTCCGCCACGGTTGGCATGACGCTTGTCAGTTAAAGGAAAGGGGTCTATTCTGCTGTGCACATCATTGGTGTGAAGAATAGTCAAATGTTTTCTAAATGACTTCTTAAAACCCATGATTGACAAACTTCCTGCGCCTATCAATCCGCAAGCAGCTCCGGTTTTTATAATAAAATCTCTGCGTTTCATTTAAATATTTTTTAGTGTCGTATTACGCGTTTGTCCAAAGCGACTTTTATAGTATCAATCTCGTTTAATTCATCCAATAAAGCATTTCTTATTTTATAATTCAATGGATAGACATTGATTGCTTTTTGAAAGAAATTCATACGGTCACCCCCATTGAGTAAATAATCATTGGTTAATACCATATACGTCTTATTTTTATCTAAAGCCCGTCCATTGATTAAAACTTTTCTCACCTGATTACCATCAAAAACGACTTTGAGTTGTTTTGATACCGGGTGTGGCTTGCCTTCAATTGCTAAATAGTCTAAAAGTTCACGAACAGCTTTGTAATCCAGTTCGGCAACAACGAGAAGATTTTCAAAAGGCATAACCTGAAAAGCATCATTAACCCGAACCTTACCTTTGTTTATTGACGCCCGCAATCCGCCGATGTTCAATAGCGTAAAATCAATAGACCTTGAAGACGATTCAGAAAATTTCTCCTGAGCTCTTTTTTGACATAAATCCGCCATAAAATTACCCAATAAGGTTTCATCACCTTCCCTGGTGTTAATCATGGTTACGGGTGCAAAAGCAATGATGGCATTCATCTCACCCTCAAGACTGTCGCGGTAGGGAGTTATATAGGATTCTAATGAAGAGTCACTTTTAAGCGTTTTATCTATTGCAATCTGCTTACCTTCTATTCTTTTGAGTGTCAGGCTTTCCTGAGAAAAGCGCTTACAGCTACTCAAACTAATAAGCATGACTACAGTTAGTTTTATGAAAACTTTATAGTTTAATAATCGGTTACTTGTCATGTTGCTGTGAAATAAATTTATATTTTTGGAACGTTGGCTGAGTAAAGTTGTAAAATTAAAGGTTTTCATGGGAATTCAAAGTTATTTTATTGAAAAAAAGATTAAAAAGTTGATCAGTCGTGAGCAATCTTTGCAGGTGAAAGAGCTGTCAAAAATCAACAAAGTTGCCATACTTATTGATGATACAGTGACTTTTGATGACCGTCAATTTAAAACCTTAATAAAATTGATGCCATTGAAATCTGACAGTTTCAGTATGTTAGCCATAACGCATAAAAAAACTGACGATCAGAAGCCGTGGAATCATTACATCTTACGAATCAATGAAATCAATATGTTTGGTTCTATCAAGTCTGACAGTTTTCAGGCATTTATCAAAGAAGACTACGATCTTCTGATTGATTACACAGATGAGACAAAAAGGATTACCCGACTTGTGGCAGCCCAAATCAAAGCTAAACTCAAAGCCGGTTTCGGTAGTAACAGTCATGAGTTTTACAATATTATATTAAATGTAAAACCTGACGATGTAGAAGCATTTAACCGGGAACTGGTCAGGTATTTAACAATATTAAAAGTCATTTAAATATGTCAAAATTCACAGGAACAGGTGTTGCCGTAATCACGCCATTCAAAAAAGATAAATCTATTGATTATGATGCCCTTACTTCGATCATTAATCACTTGATTAACAAAGGCGTAGATTATCTTGTATGTTTGGGTTCAACCGGAGAGAAAGTAACCTTAAACAAGGCTGAACAAGTGGCTGTAGCGTCACACTTTATCAAGGTAAACGCAGGAAGATTACCATTGGTTCTGGGAGTTGGCGGTAATAACACAACCCAAGTCGTTCAGGAGATTGAATCAATGGATTTACAAGGGTTTGATGCTATTTTATCAGTAACTCCTTCATATAACAAACCTTCACAAGAAGGACTTTACCAACATTTTAAAGCAATAGCCGAAGTCAGTCCTGTTCCCGTTATTTTATACAATGTTCCCGGTAGAACAGGTGTAAACATGTTACCTCCTGTTGTCATCCGCTTAGCAAAGGATTTTGATAATATCATAGGTGTTAAGGAGGCTTCAGGGCATTTGTCACAGGCTCTTGAACTTCTGAGAAAAGCACCGGAGGGCTTTCATGTAATTTCCGGAGAAGATTTACTGGCTGTGCCAATGGTTTTAGCCGGTGGTTCAGGTGTGATTTCTGTTATGGCACAAGGCTTACCGGAAAAATTTTCAAGCATGATTACCAAGAGCTTGGAAGGTAAAAACAAAGAAGCCCATGCCCTGCTCTATGAGATGATGCCTTGTATCGACTATATTTTTGAAGAAGGCAATCCTGCAGGAATCAAGGCTATGATGGCATTACAGGGTTTGTGTAAGAATGAATTACGCTTACCTTTGACGCCTGTAAGTAAAATACTGGAAGAAAGAATAAACCAATTTATACTAACTTAATACTATTAACAATGTTATCCAAACGAATTGAAAAAGCGCTAAACGACCAAATTAAATACGAATCTGAATCTTCACAGATTTATTTATCCATGGCATCTTGGGCAGAGACTAACGGTTTTGAAGGTGTAGCAGAATTCATGTTTGCACAGGCAGACGAAGAACGCATGCACATGCTCAAATTACTTCATTATATCAATGAGCGAGGCGGTCATGCAACTGTAACTGCTTTGAGTAAACCACCCACAAACTTTGTTACAGTCAAAGAAATGTTTGAAGAGCTTTTGCAGCATGAAATCAAAGTATCAGAACTTATTAATAATCTGGTTGACATAGCTTTAGAGGAAAAAGACTATGCCACACACAACTTTTTACAATGGTATGTTGCTGAACAAATAGAAGAAGAAGCGACGGCCAGAACTATTTTGGACAAAATCAACCTGATAGGTGACGAGAAAAGTGGTTTTTACATCTTTGACAAGGATATTAAGTCATTGATAGGTGGTATCAAATAGTTGATTTACCACTAAGAGACATTAACAAACATTTAGTACGGTTTCACAACCGGTTGATATACATTTGCCTGATTATAAAAGGAATTAAAAATATTAGTACTTTTGCAAAATGCTAAAAAATAAAATAATTATCACGTTTGTAGCCATGAGTTTCGTATTGAGCTCTTGTGGTGAATTTACCAAAACACTTAATAAAGGAACTACACCAGAGCAATATGATTTGGCCACCAAGCTTTATGAAAGCAGAAAATACAATAAGGCCATCCAATTATTTGAAAAAATATTGCCTTATTACCAAGGGAAGCCTCAGATGGAACGCATCCAGTATATGATGGCTAAATCTAAGTTTGAGACTAAACTCTATCTTGAATCTGCTTATTATTTTGAACGTTTTACCAAGAACTATACTAAAAGTACAAAAAGAGAAGATGCTTTATTTATGGCAGCTTTGAGTTATTACCTTTCTACCCCCAGGTCAAGTCTGGATCAAAGCGAAACACAAACGGCAATCAACGCTTTTCAGAAGTATATCAACAGCTACCCCAATGCAGAACGGGTAAAAGATGCTAATGCTTACATCAAAGAAATGTTGGATCGTTTGGAACGCAAAGAATATGATATTGCTTACCAGTATTATCATACCGGAAAATATAAAGCAGCTATTGTAGCATTTGACAACTTTCTTTCTGATAATCTCGGTACCTCTTACAAAGAAGATGCACTATTTTATAAATCTAAAGCAGCATTTGATCTAGCTCATAACTCTGTATTAAAGAAAAAAGAAAAACGGATAAAAGATGCTTTGGCAACTTTGGATCGTTTAGAGTACAACTTCTCTGAAACTAAGTACAAAGCCGACATCGAAAAGATGAGAAAAAAACTGAATAATGAACTCAAAGAATTAAAAAATAATAACTCATAATCATATGGACTACAAGGAAATCAACGCCCCAAAAACTACTATTACTTATAACAGGGATGAAGTATCTGCACCTGTAGGTAATCTGTTTGAAGCTATAAGTATCATCTCTAAAAGAGCTGATCAAATAGGTTCAGGGCTCAAAGAAGAACTGACTCAAAAACTCAAAGAGTTTGAGACCCAAAATGAAGGTCTTGAGGAAATTTTTGAAAATAAAGAACAGATTGAAATTTCTAAATTTTACGAAAGTTTACCGAAACCGGTAGCACTTGCCGTAGAAGAATGGATGAATGACAACATTTACTACAGAAATACGTTAGACGATAAAGAATAAATTATGTCTATACTGAGCGGTAAAAAAATATTATTAGGCATTACAGCCGGTATTGCCGCCTATAAAACAACTTACCTTGTCCGTCTTTTTATTAAGGCAGGCGCAGAGGTAAAGGTCGTTATGACTCCAAAAGCTTTGGAGTTTGTTACGCCTATGACCTTATCCGCTTTATCAAACAATCCGGTGCTTTGGGAATTTACCAACGATAACCCTGAAGAAGAACGTTGGAATTCTCATGTAGATTTGGGATTATGGGCAGACTATTTTGTTATAGCACCAGCTACAGCAAACACCATGTCCAAAATGGCTAAAGGAACAGCCGATAATTTATTATTAGCAACGTATTTATCTGCAAAATGTCCTGTGTATGTGGCACCCGCCATGGATTTAGACATGTATAAGCACCCTACTACCAGTAGCAATATAAAAGAATTAGAAGCTTTTGGACATGCTATTATTCCTGCTGAAACCGGTGAATTGGCCAGTGGGTTGGTCGGAGAAGGACGAATGGCAGAGCCGGAGCACATTTTAGCTTTTATAGAGCAACATATTTTGGGACAATTGCCGTTGTACGGCAAAAAGGTTCTGATTACAGCCGGCCCTACTTATGAGGCTATAGATCCGGTACGTTTTATTGGTAATCACTCCTCCGGAAAAATGGGCTTTGAACTTGCCAAACAAGCAGCCAGGCTCGGCGCCGAAGTTATATTGGTTACCGGACCCTCCCATCAAACCTGCGATGGCTTACCTGTCAATCGTTACGATGTAATGAGTGCAGAAGACATGTACAACGAAGTGTTCAGGCATTATGACGGTGTAGATATTGCTATTGCTGCTGCAGCTGTTGCAGATTACAAACCCCAAACCGTTGCCCCTCAAAAAATCAAAAAATCTGACGATGCACGTACCATAACACTGGTAAAAACTAAGGATATTTTAGCCCAAATGGGACAAGAAAAAAAACAACAGTTTTTAGTGGGATTTGCTTTGGAGACGGACAATGAAAGACAAAATGCCATAGGAAAACTCCAGCGTAAAAACCTGAACGCTATTGTGCTTAACTCACTCAATGACAAAGGTGCAGGCTTTAAAACTGACACCAATAAAGTAACATATATTGACGAAACAGAGCATTCAATAGACATACCATTGCAATCCAAAACAAAGGTTGCCGAAAAAATATTTAACCAAATACTCAAACAATATCATGCGTAAACCCTTATTATTCATCTGGTTCACCCTTCTTTCAATAGCTTTACAAGCGCAAGAACTCAATTGTAATGTCGTGATTGTTTCAGATCAATTGGTGGGTGTTAACAAAAAGGTTTTTACAACCCTGGAAAAAGCAGCCTCAGAGTTTATGAATCAGACCAAATGGACTGATAAAGAGTATTTACCCCAAGAAAAAATAGAATGTTCCATAGTGTTGACCCTCACCGATCGACCCGGCAACGATTCTTATACGGGATCTATTCAGGTACAATCATCAAGACCGGTGTACAACTCTGTTTACACAACACCGGTACTCAATTACAAAGACGATGATCTGGCCTTTTCATATATCGAATTTGAGCCTTTACAATATGATGAAAACAACTATCAATCTGAACTGATTTCAACGTTATCATTCTTTGCTTATTTAATTATTGCTGTAGATGCAGATACCTTTGATCTTTATGGTGGTACGCCTTATTTTGAAACCTGTCAACGTATTATTGACAATATCAAAGACCCCAACAATAAAAAAGCATGGAAATCTAACACCAATAAGTTTAACCGCTATCAATTATTAAACAAAATAACTACCCCTTCATTAAGAGATTTCAGACATGCTTTGTACACATACCACCTCAAAGGGCTGGATGTTATGAATAAAGACAAACGCATAGGTAAACAAAAAATGGCAGAGGCTTTAATTTCTATGAGACAATTGTCTTCCAATAATTTATCTTCTCAACTCCTACGTATTTTTATGGATGCAAAATCTGATGAAATTGTAAAAGCTTTTGCAAAAGGACCGGGAAATATCGATAAAATGACATTGATAGAAACACTCAATAAAATCGCCCCGTATCTGGCCAACAAATGGCAAGATATCAACTCTTAATAATAGTTTGTGTTAAGTCTAAATAATTTATTTGTTTTCTCAAAACATCAATATTCTTAAATTCTTATGTATAGATTAGAATTAAAGAATATAGTGCTTATGACTTTATTAAAAAAACACACTTAAGCATCAAATCAATTATCAGAAACACTTCAATTTTGATTATTATGAGGTAAGTTAAATGACAGTTAATTGCAACACTCAACACTCATGAAAAATATATCTCGTCTTCTTTTATTCTTTACTTTAAGCTTACTGCTTTTTAATTGTAAAAAACCTAAGGATAATATTGCTGAAATCTCAGAAATAGATGAGTTTATCTGGAAAGGGTTATCAGATTATTATTATTGGGAAGATGTGGCGCCTTTTATATCTGATGCCAGTTATGAATCTGAAGCCCATAGAAACAACTTTATTAATTCTTTTAATGGTAACCATGAGTATCTGTTTTACAGTTTGCTGTATGAATACGGTCAGATAGACCGTTGGTCGTGGATTGTAGATGATTATGTGGCATTGGAAAATGCGTTGCAGGGTATTGCCAAAACCAAAGGCTTTGAATACGGTTTGGTTTACAAAGATCAATCCCAGTATGAGATTTACGGTTATGTAAAATATATCATGCCCGGTTCTCCGGCTGATATCGCCGGGCTAAAAAGAGGTGATTTATTTCTTGAGATTGATGACACCCCATTAAACACCCAAAATTATAAAGAATTATTGAGTAAAAGCAGCTATAAACTGTCTTTAGCTTCATTTGTAAATAACACATTACTAACCAATGGTATCTCATATACATTGACCGAAGTAGAATTTCAAGAGAATCCAATACTGATGTCAAAAATATTTGATTTGAATGGCATCAAAACCGGCTATTTAGTATATAATGGGTTTGTATCCTCATATGACAATGCCTTAAATGTCGTATTCCAGAATTTTATTGATCAAGGTGTCACTGAATTGATACTCGATCTCAGATACAATGGCGGTGGCTCTGTTCGTTCAGCTGCGTACCTGTCCAGTATGATTTACGGTACAAATACCGATGAAATATTCAGTACATCCCAATATAATGCTGCCTTGCAGGATTATTTTACACAGGAATACGGAGATGATTTTTTCAACAATTATTTTGCTGAAACTATCGCACAAAGTGATGGTGGCAGTATCCCTATTCATTCATTAAACCTGCCCAGAGTACATATCATTGCTACAAGAAACTCTGCTTCTGCCAGTGAATTGGTTATCAATGGTCTGAGACCCTATATGGATGTCGTCCTTATAGGAAGCAATACACATGGTAAATACGTGGGTTCTTTTACCATCAAGGATTATATAGCTCAGGACGTAGTAAACCCCAATCACACATGGGCTATGCAACCCATTACCTTCAAGATATTCAACGCGCAGGGCGTCAGTGATTATGTCAATGGATTAACCCCTACTATTGAAGTTGAAGAAGACGTCAATAATCTGATTGCTTTTGGGGAAGTGTCAGAGCCTTTGTTAAACGTCGCACTTAACAATATTACCGGTAAAGCTCCGGACAGTAACCAAATCTTTATATTTAATCATAGACAATTCTTAGACTCAAAAGACTTAAAGCTTCTCGGTAAAGATATGTATATTGACATTGATCTTAAACCTTAGTTTAAAACAAAAGGCAAAGCATTTGAAGGTTGAGATTAGGACTCATTTATAAATTTTAAATTCCATAATTATAAAGCGCTGCATTCCTTAGTATCTATTCTCTATAGTTTACCATTGGAATAGGCTTTGTGTATCATCTTTTTTAATACATGTGAAAAAGGAAATCCGTATCAAGAATATACGCCTAAACATTAGTGTGTTTAATTCTATAAAAAATCATCAAAAACATGCTCTCAATCGTTTGAATTCTATAAATTTGCAAGAAACAAATTATTTATATTAATATGAACGACAACAATCTTTTTTTAGGCGAAATTAAAGTTCAAAGCAGAAAAAGCAGAGCTACCATTGATTTTATCAAAATAGTAAGTGACCTATGGTTTGAAAATTCTATTGAATTGTTACTTTTCAGAAACCAATTGTTCGACAAAAATGTAAGTGAAATACTCAATCTTGTTGAATACTCTCGAAAATTTATAGAAAAACCTATTACCATCTATGACATTTTAAAAATGGCTCAAGCCATCAAAGACTTAGATTTCCCCAAGTCCCGTCTTGATGTAGGAAAATTAAGTTATGAGTATCTGCTCGACAAGGATAAATATGAAGACAGAGAAGCTTTTTTGTTGGATGAATTGAAAGACATCTACGAAGCTAAACCAATAGAGCCTAAAGATGTTGTCCTGTATGGTTTTGGGCGTATCGGCCGGTTGGTTGCACGTGAATTAACCAGTAAAGTAGGTGTAGGTCGTCAGTTACGTTTGAGAGCTGTTGTTGTAAGAGGGGAAATTGATGAAACTAATCTGGAAAAAAGAGCCTCTTTGTTGAGATCTGATTCTGTTCACGGTCATTTCCCCGGTACTGTAAAAGTAGATCTTGACAACAAAGCATTGAATATCAATGGCATGACTGTTTACTTTATCAATGCACCCTCTCCGGATAAGGTAGATTATACAGCTTATGACATCAATAATGCTTTAGTTATTGACAACACCGGTGCATGGCGTGATACAGCCGGTTTAAGTAAACATTTAGAATCCAAAGGCGTTGAAAAAGTGTTGTTAACTGCCCCCGGTAAAGACAGCATTCCCAATATTGTTTTCGGAGTCAACCACGAAGATTTCGGACCTGATAGCCTGAAAATATTTTCAGCGGCTTCTTGTACAACCAATGCCATTACACCTATATTAAAAGTCATTGAAGACAACTATGGGGTAGTCAATGGGCATATCGAAACAATACACGCCTATACCAACGACCAGAATTTAGTGGATAACTACCACAGCAAATACCGTCGTGGACGTGCTGCCGGTATGAATATGGTTATTACAGAAACCGGTGCCGGAAAAGCCGTTGCCAAAGCTATTCCACAGTTGGCTGGTAAATTAACATCTAATGCTATCCGAGTTCCTGTACCTAATGGTTCATTAGCTATTCTCAACCTGACATTAGTTAACCCTACAGATCTGGAACATCTTCAAAATACCATGAAAAAAGCCGCACTGGACGGTAATTTGGTCGAGCAGATCAAATTTGCTATCAGTAATGAGCTGGTTTCATCAGATATCATTGGGACATCTGCACCGGCCATCTATGATAGCCATGCAACTATCATCAACAAAAAAGGTAATAATGCCATTTTATACATTTGGTATGACAATGAATATGGTTACGTACACCAAGTGATACGTCTGGCCAAATATATTGCTAAAGTCAGAAGGTTCTATCACTATTAGACCACTAAAATATCGACTATTAAAAAGTCCGGGAGGTGAAAACCTCCCGGACTTTTTTGTGTTTGAATTCTAATTGTTTAAAAGTGTTAATAATCAATGCCAATGGAAGACGCTTGCTGTTTATAGGGCATAAAAAAAACTGTTTTGATTTATTTCAAAACAGTTTTTAAAAATATAAGATTTGGTTCAGCTTATTTTGCCAAAACTTCCTGTACCTTATCAGCGGCTTCCTGGAATTCTGTTGCAGGAATTACAGCTAAACCTTTAGTCGCATTGATAAGGTCTTTAGCTTCTTTTGAATTGGTACCTTCCAGTCTGAGGATGATAGGCACTTTTATTTCATCACCCATATTTTTGTAAGCATCTATTACCCCTTGTGCTACACGATCACAACGTACAATACCACCAAAAATATTGACTAATATAGCTTCAACCTTAGGATCTTTAAGGATAATTCTAAAGGCTTTTTCCACTCGTTCAGCATCTGCAGTACCACCTACATCCAAGAAGTTAGCTGGTTCACCACCAGCTTGTTTGATAAGATCCATAGTACTCATGGCCAATCCGGCACCGTTGACCATACAGCCCACATTACCATCCAGGTTGACATAACTCAATCCGGCAGCTCTGGCTTCTACTTCTGTAGGATCCTCCTCACGAATATCGCGCATCGCTTCATAATCAGGATGACGGAATAATCCACTGTTATCCAAAACTACCTTTGAATCAACGGCCATAATTTTGTCATCGGAGGTTTTTAATACCGGGTTGATCTCAAATAAAGTCGCATCAGATTTCACATAAGCCGTATAAAGTGCAGAAACAAATTTGGTCATTTCCTTAAACGCATTACCCGATAAACCAAGATTAAAGGCTACTTTTCTGGCTTGGAATGGTAACATTCCCATATGTGGATCAATTTCTTCCGTAAAAATAAGATGCGGTGTTTCCTCAGCAACAGTTTCGATGTCCATACCACCTTCTGTAGAATACATAATCATATTTTTACCTGTAGTTCTATTCATAAGAACAGACATATAAAACTCTTGTTTTTCTGATGGTCCGGGATAATAAACGTCTTCAGCAATCAATACCTGATTGACTTTTTTACCCTGAGGAGGCGTTTGAGGCGTTTTTAACATCATCCCTAAAATTTGAGAAGATATAGTCTTAACCTCATCCAATGATTTTGCAAGTTTTACACCACCGCCTTTGCCACGGCCACCGGCATGAATTTGAGCTTTGATAACCCACCATTCTGTTCCGGTATCTTTATTGAGTTTTTTGGCTGCTTCAACAGCTTTTTCGGGTGTGTCTGCGACAATGCCGCGTTGTGTTCTTACGCCAAAACTGCTTAAAATTTCCTTACCTTGATATTCGTGTAGATTCATATGTTTTATATATTAAAAATTCGGTAACAATTATTATCATCTGATAAAATTCTGTTCTTTGCAAATTTAACAATCATTTTTAATTATTTCTCTTTTTAGCAGGACTTTTTTTAAGCATAGCAAAGATGGTTCAATAGTGATTAATCAAAAAATGTCAAAACCTGAAAACCACGACCTAAACCAAACATAAAAATCTGTATATAAGTCATTTAAAATCAATTGTTCAAATCTTTTAACAAAACCATATAAAGGCTTTTAACTATCTCAAAACAGCTTCCAAAAACTGTTTGATATGGTGAATTGTAACGGCTTGATGTTCGATGTGAGGAAAGTGTCCGGTATTATCCAATGTTATAGCTTTAGCATTTGCGCCAATGAATTCAGCAGCTTCCAAATGATGTTGCGCAGAAGCATAAGAATCTTTGTCACCTTGCAAATGTAAGCACGGGCAATTGATTTGTTCCAGTAAGGGTTTGATAGACCATGATTTAAACTCCGGTGAAGTCCAGCGTTTATACCATTGGGTTACTAAAGCTTGGGCATTGGCGCCGTGATATTGAACCAATTTTTGTATCAATGGCTTTAGAGATTCGCCGGTATTCAGAACCCCTTCTACCGTTTCTTGATCTACTTTATAATGTCCGGCCATACTGACCAAAGCTTTTACCGGGTATTTTGAGGCATAAATCCAGGCAATACTACCACCATCACTACTCCCTATTAATACCGGTTTTTGCAAACCTAAATCAGTAACTAACCGGTGTAATTCCTCTGCCTCCCGGTGTAAATAATCTTCTCCCCAATACTTAGGTGAAGATATTTGTCCGTCATGCCCTTGCCTGTTATAAACATACACATCTACAGGCAAAGCATTTGCAATGCTTTTAGGGAAAGACTGCCACTGTAATGCACTGCCTAAGGCATCATGTAAAAAAACAACACTTGATTTTGAAGTGCCATCTTCATTGGTTAAAGAGTATCCCGATCGTGGTTTTTGTAACACACTATATTTCAAACCTTAAAATTTTCACGAAAATTAATTTAATTTTATCACTTATAAAAACAGGTGTTTGATAAGTTTTATCAGATATACACTCAAAGTCGTCAAAAGCACTGGAACTCTTTTATCTGTCTTGTATATCCTTTTCTTTTTTAATACTTTCGTCAAAAATAAACTTTTATGCAAGATTATCTGATATACCTCATTGTCATTGGTTTAGCACTTCTATTTTTGGGTTGGTTTATCGGCAGGTTAATGATGAAAAATTCATTCACGGCCATAGAAACCGATTTAAAATCTCAGAACACACATCTGGAACGGGAAAAATCTACTTTAATGGAGGAATTAAATACCCAAAAAGAAGATTTAAAAAGCGAAATTGAAAAACGTGAAAATTTATTGGTGACTTTAGCTCAAAAAGAAAGTGAACTCGCCCATTTAGAAAGCAAACTTCTGGAACAACAAGCCGAAACCGAACTACTGCAAGAAAAATTCACCAAAGACTTTGAAAATCTTGCCAATAAAATTCTGGAAGAAAAATCCACTAAATTCACCCAACAGAACAAAGAAAATCTCCAACAAATTCTTACGCCACTGAACGAAAAAATCAATGCTTTTGAAAAAAAAGTAGAACAAACCCACAAAGAAAGTATAGACTATCACGCTGCATTACGTCAACAAATCATAGGTCTTAAAGAGCTCAACCATCAGATGAGTAAGGAAACCCTCAACCTGACCAAAGCCCTCAAAGGGGATAGTAAAGCTCAGGGTAGTTGGGGCGAACTGGTGCTTGACCGGGTATTGGAAAAATCAGGTTTGGAAAAAGGTGTGGACTATATTGTAGAACAATCGTTTACGGTAGAAGACGGAGAAAAACAACGTTTACGCCCCGATGTGATTGTCAACCTGCCCGAAGGTAAGAAAATGATTATTGACTCTAAGGTTTCCTTAACCCATTACGAACAATACACCAATACAGAAGATGAGACAGAAAAAGCCGTTCTCCTCAAACAACACCTGCAATCCATCAACCGTCATGTGGAGCAATTGAGCAGTAAACGCTATGAGGATCTTTACCAAATGGAATCCCCGGATTTTATACTCATGTTTATTCCGATAGAACCTGCTTTTGCGTTAGCCATCAACAATGACAACTTGCTTTACAATAAAGCATTTGAAAAGAACATCGTTATTGTGACGCCTTCTACCCTCCTCGCCACGCTTAAAACAGTCGACTCGATGTGGCAACATGAAAAACG
The DNA here is from genome assembly GCA_002747695.1 of Flavobacteriia bacterium. GTDB lineage: Bacteria > Bacteroidota > Bacteroidia > Flavobacteriales > Flavobacteriaceae. The sequence continues at coordinate 5,337 of PDQD01000022.1, read as the reverse complement.
CCAACAGAACGCTCTGGAAATAGCAGATGCCGCGGGCAAACTCTATGATAAATTCGTTGGGTTGATCAATGATTTAACCGCCGTGGGCAAACGTATGGACGATGCCAAACGGGAATACGGTAATGCCATGAACAAGCTTGTTGAAGGACGGGGTAACTTGATTACACGTGTTGAAAAACTCAAAGAATTAGGTGTAAAAGCTCAAAAAAGCATTCCTGAAAACATTAGAAAACGCGCTGAATAATAATCTTTTTGATACATTTGCCGCATTACAAAACAAACAACTGTTTTTATGAAAAAAATACTGTTACTTTTTATTATTGCAGTTTGGCTTACCGGTTGTAAACAAGACGAAACTTATACAACACTGTCCGTAAATATTGCCAATGCTCAACAACCGGAGGTGAAACTCTTTGATGCTTCTGACAAGACTAAACCTGTCAGAATTTTCCAATTGGATAAACAAAATCATTTTCAGGACACAATCACTGTAAAGCCGGGTATCTATTACCTGTCGCACGATAAAGGTTACGTCATGTTACACCTCAGTCCGGGAGAACATATTGACATTACTACCGATGCTGAGCAGTTCATGTCCAGTATTTCTGTCAAAGGTGGTCATAAGGCTATTCACCGGTATTACAAGCAAAAGAGTCCATTACAGGAAAACGCCTACGCTACGGCAAAAAACTATTACCACCTCAAAGAAAAAGACTTTAAAGTGAGATTTGACAGTCTTAAAACTCAATTTACAAGTTTATTAGCCGACACTAAAAATGTACCTGATTATTTTATAACTTTTGAAACTAAAAAAATCAATGAGTATTTTGATTTTATAGCCAAAGACTATCAGGAAAAACAACTACAATACCAAAACATCGGTAAACTCTCACCTGCCTTTGAAAACTATAGAAACTACAACGGCGGTACAACATCACTATCCGATTTAAAAGGTAAATACACCTATATAGATGTGTGGGCTACCTGGTGTAGACCTTGTAGAGAGGAATTACCTTTTTTGAAAGTTTTAGAAGAGAAATATGGTGACCGCATCAACTTTGTATCCATATCGGTTGACAAAGACAAAGACTATGACAAATGGAAAACTTTTGTCAAAGAACACGAACTTAAAGGTTATCAACTATTTGAAGGACAAGATAAAATGGGCTCTTCGTTTTCTAAAGCTTACCAAATCACGTCTATTCCCAGGTTTATCCTGATTGATCCTCAAGGCTACATTTACAATCCTGATGCATGGGTACCCAGTGACCCGCGAACAGAAGACTATTTAGCCTCATTACTATCACAATAAATTAATTTTCTATACTTTAACACTAAACAATTATCAAATGAAAAAACTCTTTGTAATCCTTTTAACCTTAGTAGCACTTACGTCTTGTAAAAAGAAAGACTATGCCGAATTTACCATTGACCTTAAAGGTCTGCAACCTCAGGACTCTATCATTCAGTTAAGAGGTATGGGTGTACGTAAAGCCGTTAAAATAAATAATCAAGGTCTGTTCACTGATACTGTAAAACTAAAAAAAGGTTCATTTGTAACCTTCTTTTTAGACAGGGAAAGAGTATTTCAAACCTTTTTAAACAATGATTTTAACTTGAATATTCAGGCTGACGCATCACATATAGACAGTACTTTCAATGTCAAAGGTAAAGGCTCTCAAAACACCAAATATTTGGTAGAGCGTATAAAAAATGTCAAAGCATTCAACGAATCACTTGAAGAACTCTACGCCAAAGATAGTGTAACATTCACTAATGAGCTGGAAGCATTTAAGACTAAAATGACCAATCTCGTAGATAGTTACAAATCTTTAGATACTGTCGTAGTCAATTTTGAAACTAAAGGTTTAAATGATTTTAAAACCATGCTAACCCAGGCTTATCCCCAACGCCATGCAGAACTCGTAAAGTTTGGTCGTGGTGCGACATCTCCGGTGTTTACACAATTGAGAAATTACAAAGGCGGCACAAGTTCTTTGAATGATTTCAAAGGTCAATTTGTCTATATCGACCTGTGGGCAACCTGGTGTAAACCTTGTCTGGCTCAGATTCCGGCGCTTAAAGAATTAGAAGAAGCATACAAGGGTAAAAATGTCGTTTTCGTAAGTATTTCAACTGACAAAGAAAAAGATTACAACAAATGGAAAAATATGGTGAAAACCAAAGAATTGATCGGGGTTCAATTATTTATGGGTAAAGACAATCAATTTGCCATAGATTATCAAGTGAGAAATATCCCCCGCTTTATCCTGCTTGATACTGAAGGTAAAATTTTTGATGCTCATGCGCCTCGTCCTTCAGAAAAAGAAAGTATTCATAAGTTATTTGAGAAAGCCGGTATTGGTTCGCCCAATTAATCTATATTTATTTTATTAAAAAGGTTTTACCACCTTTTTCAAGAATCGTCAGACACCCAAAATGTTTGACGATTTTTTTTAATTAATATTTAATAAAAGATAAATTTGTCTTTTATAAAATTTTAATATATATTTGCACTATTAATTAATAGCTAAGACTTATGTTTTCCAAAGCCGGTGAATATGCCATGCGTGCAGTTGTCTATATCGCCCAACAATCTGAAAATAATCAGAAAGTTGGTGTTAAAGATATTGCTGTAGCCATAAAATCACCAGAAGCATTTACCGGTAAAGTCATGCAGCAATTGGCAAAAAAAGAGATTGTAACCTCTGTCAAAGGTCCGTATGGCGGGTTTTTAATCAAACCGGAAGTCCTAAAAATTATAAATATGGGAGATGTTATTAAAGTTTTTGATGGAGATTAAGCCTACAAAGGATGTATCATGGGACTGGATCAATGTGATGGTGAACATCCATGCCCTATCCATACAGAGGCACAACCTATTGTAAATAATTTGACAAACCTCTTTGAAACACGTTCATTATATGATATTTTACATGAGCATAATAAGGAATTGAAAACCTTTTGGCTCAGATATTAAAAAAATTTAATCCAATAAAAGACAATTTAATCCTTTATAAATCATGAAACAAGCAGCATTTTACGACGACATGACATTTAACCCAACAAAAGTAACTACGAAACTTATACTGGAAACTGACACTTCAAAAGAAGTGCGCATCATGATGGCGTCAGGACTAGAAATGAAAAAACATCAAACGTCCTACCCTATTACAGTACATCTACTAAAAGGTCGTATATCATTTGGGGTCAATGATGAAAAACTACAACTGAAAGAAGGCGACATTATCGCTTTAGATGCAGATATACCACACAGTTTATCAGCTTTAGAAGACAGCGTTGTCAGACTTACGCTATCTAAAAACGATCCTATACAGCGCGTAGAAAAAGTAATTTCTCTTTAACAAATCAAAAAAACCAATCATTAATACTAAAACCAATCAAATCATGAGCATGTTCTGTAACCAATGCCAAGAGGCAGCAAAAAATATCGGGTGTACCGTTAAAGGGGTATGCGGTAAAGAGGATAAAACATCAGATCTTCAGGATCTGTTGGTGTTTGCCAATACCGGTTTATCTTACATTACCTTAGAAGCCAGAAAACAAGGCATCGACACCAATAAAGAGAGTCAACACATCATCAACAGCTTATTTACAACCATAACCAATGCCAACTTTGATGATGATATGATTTTAAAAGCAATACGTCAAGCCATCAATTACCGAGATGCTTTAAAATCAAAAATCAACATACAAGAAGCACATGATTCTGTGATTTGGACACCAAAAACTGATGTGGATTATACACTAAGAGCAGTGTTAGCTGGTATTGACAAATTAGACAACGACCCTGACCTCAATGCTTTAAAACAATATATTTTATTCGGTCTCAAAGGTATGGCAGCCTATGTCAACCACGCTTTCAATTTAGGCTATGAAAACGATGAGCTTTACCAATTTATAGAGGAAAGTCTGGTACTTATCTCAAAACCTGCAACTCAGGATGAATTGCTTGAGCGATTAATGAAAACCGGAGAATATGGCGTTAAAGCTATGGCATTACTTGACCAAGCCAACACATCATCTTACGGTAATCCTGAAATATCTCAAGTAAGCATAGGAGTGGGCAATCGTCCGGGTATATTGGTTAGTGGACATGACTTAAAAGATCTTGAAGAGCTTTTAGAACAATCAGAAGATCAAGGGATTGACATTTATACCCACAGTGAAATGTTACCGGCACACGCTTATCCTAAATTCAAGAAATACAGCCACTTAAAAGGAAATTACGGTAGTGCATGGTACAGTCAAATCACCGACTTTGAAAGCTTTAACGGTCCTGTACTGTTTACAACCAACTGTCTGGTTCCACCCAAAAAATCAGCGACTTATAACGATCGTATTTTTACCAGCGGTTCAACAGGTATGCCAGGATGGAAACATATTGAAAAGCATTTACCTAACGGGCAAAAGGATTTTAGTGAAATTATTGCCTTGGCCAAAACTTGTCCTGCACCAACAGAAATAGAACAAGGCGAATTGACTATAGGGTTTGCCCACAATCAGGTTTTATCGCTGGCAGATCAGTTATTGGATGCTGTAAACAAAGGAGCTGTCAAAAAAATGGTTGTCATGTCCGGTTGTGATGCCCGTCATAAATCACGTTCTTATTACACAGACTTTGCCAAAGCATTACCACATGACACCCTTATACTAACATCAGGCTGTGCCAAGTTCCGCTATAACAAGCTGCCACTGGGTGACATCGCCGGTATTCCGCGGGTATTAGATGCCGGTCAATGTAATGACAGCTATTCCTGGGCTTTGGTTGCCTTAAAACTCAAAGAAGTTTTAGGTTTGGAAGACATCAATCAACTACCTATCGACTTTAATATTGCATGGTATGAACAAAAAGCTATTATTGTACATTTGGCTCTGTTGTATTTAGGGTTTAAAGATATGCATATAGGACCTACCCTACCGGCATTCCTTACGCCCAATGTATTGACATTGCTACAAGAAAAATTTGGCGTACGTACCATCAAAACAGTTGAAGAAGATTTAAAAATATTTGAACTCACTACTAACTAAAAACAGAAAGTCGGTGTAACCGGTATAGTGATATATAAACATCTCCCAAAGTTTATGACATAATTAATATTGGTTCACCGACTTTTAATTATTTATTTTACTTTTGAAAAATTAAATTTTCCTACCAATGAACGAAAGACATATACACGAAGTACTACATATGATGATAAAAATGCAGTATACTTATGAAAATAAAGATGCATTTACCCAACACATTGGTGATGTTTTTGGTCCCGATGTGCGTTTCCACGCTTGTTCAAGTGACAATATGGACATTGACATGGC
>PDQD01000013.1 GCA_002747695.1 Flavobacteriia bacterium | reverse complement strand
TCCGGCATTTACTTCCGGTCGTATCGCTGATTTTGCTGTAAACCCTGATAATCCATCAGAATATTATGTAGGTGTGGCTGCCGGTGGCATTTGGAAAACCACCAATAACGGAACAACTTTTAGTCCGGTTTTTGACAAATACGGCGTTTATTCTATAGGCTGTCTGACTATGGATCCCAAGAATCACAATGTGGTTTGGGCTGGCACCGGAGAGAATAATCACCAACGCAGTTTGAGTTATGGTGATGGCGTTTACAAAACTGTTGACGGCGGTAAATCATGGAAAAATATGGGCTTAAAAGAGTCCAGACAAATAGGAATGATTGCCATTGACCCCAGAGATAGTAGAATCGTATTTGTTGCCGCTGAAGGTTCTGTATGGGGACCGGGTGGTGACAGAGGACTGTATAAAACGACTGATGGTGGTAAAACATGGAACAAGGTTTTAAACATCAGTGAGCATACCGGCGTCAACAATGTTGTGATAGATCCGGTAAATCCGGATGTCATGTACGCGACTTCTGAACAACGCCGTCGTCATACACACATCAGGATAGGTGGTGGTCCTGAAAGTAACCTGTATAAATCTACAGACGCCGGTGAAACCTGGCGAAAAATTACTTCAGGACTACCGAATGTCGATAAAGGCGGTATGGGTATTGCCATCTCCCCTGTGGACCACAACAGAGTTTATCTGATCGTAGAAGCAGCTATGGGCAAAGGTGGTTTTTTCCAATCTAATGATCAGGGTGAGTCCTGGGAAAAGATGAGTGATTACAACACCAGTGGTCAGTATTACGGGGAGATCATATGTCATCCATCTGATATCAACACCATCTATGCTACAGAAACCTTTACCAAAGTATCTCATGATGCCGGTAAAACATGGAAAAATCTGGGGAACAACAAACGCCATGTTGATGACCATGCCCTTTGGATTGATCCTCAAAACAATGAGCATCTGTTAATAGGTGGCGACGGTGGCGTGTATGAAACTTTTGACCACGGGAAAAATTTCATCTATAAATCAAACTTACCTGTCACCCAATTTTACCGGGTCAATGTGGACAACGATTATCCTTTTTACAATGTTTATGGCGGCACACAGGACAACAACAGTTTTGGAGGCCCTTCTCAATCTTTATTCAAAGACGGTACTATGCGTGACGAATGGGTCATAACATTAGGGGGTGATGGTTTTTGGCAAGCGATAGACCCCATGGATCCGAATATAGTATATTCTGAATACCAGTACGGAAATCTCTACAGATACGATAAAAAAAGTGGTGAAAAACTCTTTATAAAGCCTATGCCCAAAGCAGGTGAAAACACTTATAAATGGAATTGGGACACGCCTTTTATCATAAGCTTGCATAATCACAAACGCCTGTATATGGTTGCTGACAAAGTGTTCAGGTCTGATGACCGGGGAGAACATTGGAAAGTTATCAGTGGTGATATTACACAGAATATTCCAAGAGATCAATGGCCTGTCATGGGACGTTACTGGGGTGTTGATGCCGTAGAAAAAAATGTTTCAACATCTTTGTATGGTATGGGTGTGTCTCTGGCAGAATCTCCTGTCAAAGAAGGTTTACTCTATGTAGGCACCGATGATGGTACGATTCAAGTCAAGGAGGGCAATAATGATTGGCGCAAAATCACTCATTTCAGCGGTGTGCCCGACAACACTTATGTAACAGACATATTACCCTCAAAATTTGATGAAAATGTGGTGTTTGCTACTTTTAACAATCATAAACGGGATGATTTCAAACCTTATGTACTCATGAGTACCAACAAAGGTAAATCATGGCGTTCTATAAGTGGTAATCTGCCTGAAAATGGCTCTGTACATACAATAGAACAAGATTTTATCAATCCTGATCTGTTATTTGTCGGTACGGAATTTGGCGTGTTCTATTCATTGGACAAAGGTAAAAAGTGGATTCAAATCAAAGGCGGGATTCCTACCATTGCCGTCAAAGACATGGTTATTCAAACACGTGACAACGACTTGGTTTTAGCAACCTTCGGACGTGGATTTTATATTCTGGATAATTATTCCGCACTCAGGGAATGGGATGACAACTTAAAACAGCAAAAAGCCCATATATTCAAGGTTGAAGATGCTTTGTTATACATTCCAAAGAGAAGAGGCGGCTCATGGGGTTCGACACCTTATGTAGCTAAAAATCCTGAATATGGTGCTCATTTCACTTATTATCTCAAAGATAAGTTTCAATCTGCACAGGACAAACGCCGTGAATCTGAAAAAGAATTGATCAAAGACAAACAGCCTATTCCTATCCCCTCCCCCAAAGAACTGTATGATGAGGAACACGAGTTTAAACCCTATATATTATTCAGCATCACCGACGAAGAGGGACAAGTCATCAAGCGTCTTCGTAAACCGGCAAAAAAAGGTTTAGGGCAACTCCATTGGAATTTAGAATACAGCATGGATTACCCCATCAAACCCTTAAAAGATTTTAATGCAAGTGATGATAAAAATGACCGTGGCATCTATGTATTACCCGGGAAATATTTTATAAAAATGGATTTGGTTAATGCTGAAGGTATAACGCCGTTGGTGGAAAATACAGCTTTTAACGTAACCCTTTTAGACCATGCTACTTTTCCAGCAGATGATGCTCAGGAACGGGCAGATTTCCTAGCACAACTCAAAGAGCTGGCACGTGTGGCATACGGCAATAAAGCATTGTTCAGCGAATTGGTTAAAAAAACCAACAGTATGATGAAAGCGGCTTTGGAATCACAAGACGTGCCCATGTCTGTCATAAAAGATATCCAAAAGGTACAAGAAGATTTGACCGCTCTGAAATGGCAAATGTTTGGAGAAGAGCCCAAAGCCAGTTACGAAGAAATCAAACCGGCAGAGATGTCTGTTTTCAGCAGATTGAGTAGTATTATTTACACCTATAATTCATCGAACGCCAATATTACACAAGCTCAAAAGGACAGTTATACTATTATTAAAACTCAACTGAAAGATATCATCAAGCAATTGAAAGACATCAATGAGCAACGTATGCCAATGATTGAACAATCATTAGATCGTTATAAATCACCATGGACCAGTGGACGGGTATTGGAATTTAATGAATAAGTGCAATTAAATTTAATCTATAATCATTACAAATTTTCTCTTTTTTTTAACGGCATTCCTGTATAATAAGCTCTATTTTCGCAACGTTTGAAAAGGTAATAGCTTATTTTAATGATTATTGTTTAAAAAAATACGTAGGTTTGCAATCTATAAAAAAAACAATTATGAGCAATTTTAAATTTTTTTTTATTGTCCTGCTATGGATAATAGGATTCTCAGGAATGAACGGGCAAAATGGAGAAGAAACGCTATTTAGTGTTGCTAATACTCCCGTTAAAGTATCAGAATTTTTAACTGTATTCCAAAAGAATTACAACAATAAAAAATCAACGCCACAAACCAAAAAGGATGTAGAAGATTATCTGAAGTTGTATGTTAACTTCAAATTGAAACTCCAGGACGCATATGATAAAGGTTTGGATAAGGATCCCGCATTTTTGAAAGAGTATTCTGCTCATAAAAATCAGCTGATTAAGCCTTACCTCAGGGATGAAGAGACAGAAAAAGCACTTATTGATGAAGCTTATCAACGTATGCAGGAAGAGGTTAAAGCCAGTCATATTCTTATACGTTTACCTAAATACCCCAAACCTCAGGACACGCTTAAGGCTTACAACACCATACTGGAATTAAAATCAAGAATAAACAAAGGTGAGGATTTCAATAGCATAGCGAGGGCACATTCTCAAGATCCTTCTGCTAAAAACAACGGCGGTCACCTAGGTTATTTTTCAGCATTCAAAATGGTTTATCCTTTTGAAAATGCTGCATATAACACCCCTACAGGACAGGTCTCAAATCCTGTAAGAACACAATTTGGTTATCATCTGCTCAAAATTGAAGACAGACGTCCTTCCAGAGGAGAAGTAGAAGTGGCTCATATCATGCTCAGAGGTGATTATGACAAGAACAAACCGGTGATTGAGGACTTAAAACGCCGTATAGATGAAGGCGCTGATTTTTTTGAATTAGCAAAATCCTACTCCCATGACAAAGGCAGTAGTGGTAAAGGTGGACGTTTGCCAAAATTTGGTGCCGGACGTATGATAGAAGACTTTGAAAATGTCGCCTTTTCGTTAAATCAGATTGGAGATGTATCGGAGCCCTTTAAGACAAAATATGGATGGCATATTGTCAAATTGTTAAAAAAATACCCCTTAGGCAGTTTAGATGAATTAAGAGCTGATATTCTCAAAAAAATCAATAAAGACAACAGAGGTAATCAAACAGGACACAAAATCGTAGAACGCCTCTTAAGAACCTATAAATTCCAGCCTAACAGCAATTTGCTAAGTGCCTTTGCACAATCCGGCTGGGAAACAAATTCTGACTTAAAATCTGATGAAACGATACTAATCATCAATGATAAAAAATATCCCGTTAAAGATTTCTACAATTTTTACAGAGCGCAAATAAATATGGGGCATACCGATGCCTTTAATAAGTATAAGGCGTTAAGATCATTAGACTATTACAAAGAAATGTTGCCGGAAACAGATCAGAGTTTAAAAGACATGTTAGATGTCTATGAGCATGGTATATTAATCTATATGCAAATGCAAAACAATGTCTGGCAAAAGGCTCAAAAAGACAGTTTAGGTCTGAAAAAATACTATAATGCTCACAGAGATTTATATACTATGCCGAAAAGCGCTACCTTGATTATCGTCAATTATAAAGGCGATGATAAGTTAATATTAGAACAACTAAAAGTAGCGGCAAAAACAGAGGATTTCACACCGCTTATAAAAAATCCACAAGTGACCAGTGTCAGGGATCAGAGGGTTAATCAAGAGCGATCCGGATTACCGAAAGAATTACGCTTAAAAGTTGGAGCCTACGCCATTGCTCAAGATAATTCATTTAAAGAAATCTATTTTGTCAATGATGTCGAAGCATCTCAACAAGTTCCTTTGTCTAAAATAAGAGGTAAGGTATTGGCCGATTATCAGAAAGTTTTAGAAAATGATTGGATGAATGAACTTAAACAAAAATACCCGGTGACTATCAACCAAGCGGTATTAAACACTTTAACATCAAAGTTTAAAGATTGAGAAAACTTCTTTATGTCATATTAATCTTACTCTTTTCAATATCATGCCAGTATTTTGAACTAAAAAAAGACATGGCAGATGATGTCGTAGTCAGTGTAGGAGATGTTTATCTCACTGAAGCCGAATTAGCTCAGGTATTCGACCCGGGAATGAGCATAGAAGACAGTATTCAAATACGTCAGTCCTATATAGAGAATTGGGCAAAGAATCAAATCATGCTGAGAAAAGCCAGAATTAATCTGACGGAAGACCAGGAAAGAGCTTTGGAGAACATGGTCAACAAATACCGTGAAGATTTATACACCAATTCCTACCGTGAAGCTCTGATTGCTCAATCTATCGATTCTGTGATAGAAACTGATGAGATCGAACAGTATTACAAAGATCATCAAAACATATTCAAACTCAGAGAACCACTGTTTCAATACCGCTTGTTAAGCATATCCAAAAACAATCCGCAATCGGGTAAAATGTTAGCGTTATTTACTAAAAATGATTCTACCAGTATTTCGCAGTTGATCGAGGACAAATACAATTATCAATTGTTACAAAATGACAACTCTGTCTGGTCCACCCTTAATCAGTTTTACAGCACTTACCCGGCACTGGATAAATTGAATGAAAAAAAACTCTTAAGACCCCATAAGTATATTTATTTTTCCACGGATGATGCAGACTACCATATATACACTAACAAAGTTTTACAGAACAACAACATTGCACCATTAGACTTTGTCTCCAAAGACATAGCCGAAATGATTTACCATAAGAAAAAATTAAAGTTCTCAGAAGAACTTGACAGTAAATTAATCAAAGAAGCCATAGATGAAAACATATATAAAACATATGAAAACGACTAATATTCTTATTGTCCTACTATTATTAAGCAACCATTTTTTTGCACAAGAACGTATAAAGGTAGATGGGGTTGTCGCCGTAGTGGGTAAACATATTGTATTGCAATCTGATATTGACAAATACAAATTTGAATTGGAACAATCAGGTGAAAAAATTGAGAATTCAGACTGTAAGGTTTTAGAGCGTATCATGCAACAAAAACTCTTAGCCCATCATGCGGAGGTCGATAGTATTATTGTTACAGAAGCCGAAGTAACGGGAACTGTCAGCAGAAAAATAGACTATTTCAAACAACAATTAGGAGGCGAAGAGCAAATGCTTGCTTTTTATGGTTTTTCAAACATTGAAGACCTCACAGAAGAGCTGATTCGCATAGAAAAAGAACAAAGTATGATTACTCAAATGCAACAAAGAATAACTGCCAATGTTACTGTCACTCCGGATGAGGTTCGTAATTATTATAAAAGTTTGGAAGAGAGTTCCAGTTTACCGGAATTTCCCACAGAAGTAAAAATGGCTCAAATCGTTCTCAATATAGAACCTTCTGAGGAAGAAGTAGAACGTATCATCAGTGAATTAAAAGTCCTCAAAAAAGAGATTCAAGAAGGCGCTAATATGAAAATGAAAGCCTTGATTAACTCTGATGATCCCGCAGTCACTCAAAATGGCGGTTTATATACGTTAACCCGCGAAAGTCAATTTATTAAAGAGTTTAAAGATGCCGCATTTTCATTGGATGAAGGTCAAGTATCAGAGCCTTTTAAATCCATGTTTGGTTATCATATTGTCAAAGTTGAAAAGGTCAAAGGAAAGGAACTGGACGTGCGTCATATACTGATGCGTCCTAAGGTCACGGAGATTGAAAAATTGAAAGTCAGAGTAAAATTAGACAGTATTAAAAATGAAATCAATGCCGGTAAACTGACTTTTGAAGAAGCTGTTGTTAAGTTTTCAGAAGATTCAGGCACCAACAAAAACAATGGTTTGATTACCAACCCCTACACACAGGAGAGTAATTTTGTCTTGAGTAGTGAAGAGTTTATGCAACTGTTTCCCGATTTACACGGCAAAGTATTTAACCTCAATCAGGGAGAAATGACTGATGTGTTCTATGATGAGGATCGCGAGGGTACAATGATGTATAAATTGATTTTACTCAAAGAAAAAAACGAAGGACACCAAGCTGATTTTTCCAAAGATTATGTCAAAATACAGAATTTTGCCTTGATGAAAAAGAAAAACGAAGTTTTAGACGATTGGATTGATGAAAAAGTTGTGGACACCTATATCAAAATCGATGATGTGTATAAGAATTGTGATTTTGAAATTAATTATCTAAAAGAATAAATATGTCTGATGTTATCCAAGCTGAGAAACTGGTAGAAAAATACCATCAATTAAAACAAGAGATTGCCAAGGTAATCGTAGGTCAGGATGAAGCAGTAGATCATGTGTTATTATCTATCTTTGTAGGGGGACATTCTCTATTGATAGGCGTTCCCGGACTGGCCAAAACGCTTTTGGTTTCAACTGTCGCACAAACCTTAGGCTTGGATTTTAAACGTATTCAATTTACACCCGACCTGATGCCTTCAGACATTCTGGGCAGTGAAATATTGGATGAAAACCGGAACTTTCAATTTATCAAAGGCCCTGTTTTTGCCAATGTCATTCTGGCTGATGAGATCAACAGGACACCCCCGAAAACCCAGTCTGCACTACTGGAAGCCATGCAGGAAAAATCAGTGACCATAGCCGGTGTAGAACATAAACTGGCTCAACCGTTTTTTGTTCTTGCCACCCAAAACCCCATAGAACAAGAAGGGACTTATCCGCTACCGGAAGCCCAACTGGATCGCTTTTTATTTTCTATCAATCTGGATTATCCGGCATTTGAAGAGGAAATGCTTATTGTCAAATCCACAACCGGTGATACCAATGCCAACATCAGTCCTAAGTTTACAGCAGAAGAAATCATCGATTTCCAACACCTGGTAAGAAGAATACCGGTAGCAGACAATGTGATAGAGTATGCCGTATCCCTGGTATCAAAAACACGTCCGGATGGAGCCATGGCTCCACAAATCGTAAAAGATTATATCGCATGGGGTGCCGGTCCCAGAGCATCGCAAAACTTGATTCTGGCTGCCAAAGCACACGCCGTGATACAAGGTAAATTATCGCCTGACAAAGAAGATGTACAAGCTGTTGCCCATGGCATCCTCAGACACCGTATCGTCCGTAATTACAAAGCCGAAGCAGAAAAAATTACAGACAAAACCATCATTGATGCGTTGTTATAAACAACCGATGCGCACACGGAGTTAATGATTAATTTATACGCCACGTAGTCGATTGCTGCAAGCTCTCAAGCCCAATACTATTACCAATAGAACAATCAACACCACCAAGCCCGGTTCACTCATTCTACGGGTATCTTCATCAAGATCCAATGATTTATGACCTGATAAAACTTGTGCTTGTTTCTTTTTCAAGATCGCTTTTTGTGCGTCGTTCTCCACGACCAGATAAGATGTAACCGGGGTCATGACCTGAGATATAAAACTGTATTTCACCATCGTCAACCATTCCTTATCTGAGGTTTCCGGATGTAATACTTGCGACATCCATTGGCCTTGCATAGCCAGGGCAGACAGCCAATGTTTTGCTTTTATTTCTGATTCCGGAACGTCAACATGGCTCTTTTTCAAAATGATACTTGGCTGGTTGTCATCGGGTAAATAAACCACCGAATTATCCGGTAGCTGGTATGCCAGCACTGTTTCACAAAATTGACACTCACGTTTTAATTCCGGTAGTTCTTTGACCGGGTTATGCAGTAAAGAATGCTCCTGTAATACGCCCTGCTTGTCCAGATTAAAAAACAAGTCACTTTCAGGAAATGC
>PDQD01000012.1 GCA_002747695.1 Flavobacteriia bacterium | reverse complement strand
AATTCTTCAAAGAACAGATACCATAAAAGGGTTATCGAAAGTTTCTTTTAATGGACTAATTACCGATCAAAACGGTGAAAAAGATACTTCTTTCAACGGAGAATTAACCCTTACCGTTTTTGATAAAGCCATAGAACGCCAAACACTCGATAATCAAGGTCTGGGCGTGGTTATGACTTTTGACACTCAGGAATCAAAACTCTTTAAAGGTAAAGCCAGTATCACAAATGGGGAGTTTTATATCGAATTTATAGCACCTAAAGACTTGAGAATTGCTTATGGTGAAGGAAAATTGAGTTTTTATGCCCAAAGCGACACCTATGAAAAAGGCGGTTATAACACTGATATAACCGTAGGTGGTATTGACACAAACGCCCCTGAAGACAATCAAGGGCCGGACATCAAACTATACATGAATGACACTTCATTCAGAGATGGTGACAATACTGATGAATCACCACTCTTTATGGCATTCATTGAAGACGAACACGGTATCAACACTTCATTATCGTCTGTTGATCATGACATTACTGCTGTTTTGGATGATGACTACCAAAACGCCATACTTCTCAATGAATATTTTATTACGGCATTAGATGACTTTACCAAAGGTGAACTGAACTACCGTTTCGAGAACCTTAGTCCCGGCGAACATAAAATCACATTAACAGCCTATGACAATTACAATAATAGTTCTACAGCAACACTCAGATTTGTTGTTGAGGACAATACGGAACTCGAAATCACAGAGCTGTTAAACTTTCCTAATCCGTTTTCAGAAAGTACCACTTTTAGTTTTTCACATAACAGATCCAACCAATATCTGGATGTGGAATTACAGGTGTTTACCACTTACGGGCAAATGGTCAAGCAACTCAATCAAAGAATCTTTGCCACTACAAAGACCTCAAAAGATATCATATGGGACGGTTCAAATAATTCAGGTGTAAAAGTAAAAAAAGGCATTTACATCTACAGACTGGGTTTAACTGACCCTAACACCAAAACAGAAACAGAAGCCTATAACAAATTAATTATTTCAAATTAACGCCTAAGTAAACAAACTTCAAATATCATTAAATAACACATCTATAATATTATTTTTTTGTACGTTTGACCTCTAATTAGACATAACACTATTCACAATGAAACAAGTAACATATTTATTTTTAGTTTTTAGTTTTATCATCAATCTGCCTTTACAGGCACAACAAAATGAAGAGCTCAATGCTATCACTACTGCTGCACCCTTCCTAATGATTACGCCGGATGCCCGCTCAGGTGGTATGGGAGACGTCGGTGTTGCCACCAGACCTGACCAGAACAATCAACATCATAACCCCGCCAAAGCAGCCTTTAACACCAACAGTTTGACTATTGGATTCAACTTCACCCCCTGGATGAACAAACTTGTTAATGACGTTTATTTGGGTGGTCTGTCAGCTACAGGGTTAATCAATGAACGTAGTGCCTGGGCTACCAGTTTTAAATACTTTACGCTCGGAGAAATCCAATTGACCGATGAAAATGGAGGTAACCTCACTGTAGAAAAGCCCAACGAATTTGCACTGGACGGCTCTTACAGTTTAAAGCTCAATGAAGTTTTCAGTATGGGAGTTACCATGCGTTATATACGCTCTGATTTTGCTTTAAAAGTTGCCAACTCAGAAATCAAAACTGTCAATACTTTTGGAGTTGACCTCTCAGGTTATTATCAATCTTATGAGCAAAACTTTGGTTCGTTTGACGGTATTATCCGCGGAGGATTCAACATTTCTAACATTGGTCCAAAAGTAGAATATGTAGATGGCGGCAAACGTAATTTTATCCCAACCAATTTAAGATTAGGAGCCGGTTTTGACTTTTTATTAGACGCATACAATGTTGTGGGTGTAACTTTGGAAACCAACAAACTTTTGGTACCTACACCTCCTAATGACACTAATGATGATATAGGCTTTGTAGAAGGTATGTTTACTTCATTCGGAGATGCTCCCGGTGGTTTTAGCGAAGAAATGCAGGAATTTACCTGGGCTCTGGGTTCAGAATATGTGTATGACGATATTTTTGCTATTCGGGCAGGTTATTTTCACGAGAGCGAAAATAAAGGAGCAAGACAATTTTTCACCCTTGGTGCAGGCTTTAAATTCAAAGCTATAAACCTTGATGTCTCTTATTTATTTAATGCCTCAGACATTAATAACCCTCTGGAAAACACCTTACGTTTTTCACTGGGCTTCAACCTGGGTGAACCCATGTAATACTAAGATATTATCTTAAGCCAATGTACACAATGCATTGGCTTAAATTTTTTATAAGCTTATGGATAAAAAGATAGTAACGTCTTATCGTGTTTATGAATCAGTAGCTGTGTTGACGGATCAAAATCAGTTATTGATGCAGGCTGCAACTAAAGCTATCCACAATGCTTATGCACCTTATTCCCAATTCAATGTGGGTGCAGCGGTACTACTGGAAAACGGTGAAATTGTCACCGGCAACAATCAGGAAAATGCAGCTTATCCTTCCGGCATGTGTGCTGAACGCGTAGCTGTATGGAATGCCATGTCTCATTATCCGGAACAAAAGATTAAAAAAGTAGCCATCATAGCACAATCCCCTTTGAGAACTGTAAACAAACCTGTAGCACCTTGTGGTGCTTGCAGACAGGTCTTAATGGAATACGAAAGCAAGCAACAAGAACCTATAAGTGTTTTTTTTTCCTGTGAAAATGGACCTGTCATAGAGGTTAATTCTCTTAAAGACTTGCTCCCCTTTGCTTTTGATCAGAGTTTCTTATGATTTGTAGTCACCTGACAATACAGACGCTATTGCCGTTATCAACTTATCATCTAAAGCCTAAAGTTCTATAATGCTTTTGGGATTCATAATTACCCCAATGAGACACTTTACAAGCTCTATTTACCATATACTTAAACACCTCAATTAACTCTATATATTTTTTACTATTTTTGGAGGTTTGAAATAAGACAATACTGCATGAATTACTTACTAGAGACAAAAGACATTGTCAAACAGTTTGGCGATTATACAGCGCTGAACAAAGTCAATATACAAGTTCCCAAAGGAAGCATTTATGGTCTTTTAGGACCTAATGGCGCCGGGAAAACCACATTAATCAGAATCATCAATCAAATCACCATGCCAGATTCCGGAACGGTCATGTTTGACGGCAGAGCATTGAAACCTGATGATGTTCATCAGATAGGTTATCTGCCAGAAGAACGTGGGTTGTATAAATCCATGAAGGTAGGAGAACAAGCCATCTATCTCGCACAACTCAAAGGGATGAGTCGCCATGACGCCCGTAAAGCCTTAAAAGAATGGTTTGAAAAATTTGAAATCAGTGATTGGTGGGGTAAAAAAGTACAGGAATTATCCAAAGGGATGGCTCAAAAAGTACAGTTTATTGTCACTGTTTTACACCAGCCCAAACTTCTTATTTTTGATGAACCTTTCAGTGGTTTTGACCCGATTAATGCCAACCTGATTAAAGACGAGATTCTCAATCTTCACAAACAAGGTGCTACAATTATTTTCTCTACGCACCGTATGGAATCTGTTGAAGAATTGTGTGAACATATCTGTCTGATCAATAAATCCAACAAAATACTCGACGGCAAACTTCTGGATATCAAAAGAGCCTATAAAACCAACACTTATGAAGTGGGCTTACACACCAATGACAATGAAAGTCTGGCACGTGAAATCAAAGCTAATTTTGACACCAAACCCGCTTTTTTCAAGACTCTGGAAGACGACCTTAAACTCAACATTACTTTATCACCCGAAGACAGCTCTACAGATCTTATACGTTTCCTCAATCAAAGAGCAGACATCAATCACTTTGTAGAAATCATTCCCAGTGCCAACGATATTTTTATACAAGCTGTTACACAAAAAAATAATATTCTACAAGAAGAAAAAGCCTTATAAAACCTGAGACAAACCGACCATGAATAAACTCAAATTAATCATTCAAAGAGAATTTATTGCCAAAGTCAAAAACAGAGCATTTATTATCATGACGTTTTTAAGCCCGTTGTTGGGTATTGGTTTAATTCTCTTGGTTACTTTTTTGACCAAAAGTACTATAGAAAAAACCCGAACCGTAGCCTATGTCAATGAATCATCGGTTTTTACCGGCAAAGACTTTCAGGATACAAAATCCTTAAAGTTTACGGACTATACCGCTATGGGACTGGAGATGGCTAAAGAAACGGTACAGAACAACGAGGAGTTTGGACTGCTCTATATTCCCCAGTCAGACTCTCTGGACTATATTGCAGACAATATGCAGTTTTACTCCAAGGAATCACCCGGATTGGTTTTTATTGAGAACTTACAGGACCAGGTTGACAACAGGTTGAGACAGGCCAAAATGATTGCCCTGGGTATAGACACCTTACAATATCAAAAAGCCAAAATTCACTCTAACATTCACCTCAACAACTTTAGCGGTGAAGCTACCTCAAAACTCATCAACGGTATCCGTATCATCATAGGGACCGTTGCCGGTTACCTGATCATGATGTTTATTATCATCTACGGCTCTATGGTCATGCGTAGTGTAATTGAAGAAAAAACCAGTCGTATTATAGAAGTTATCATATCATCCGTCAAACCTTTTTACCTGATGCTGGGCAAAGTCATAGGTACTGCCGGTGCCGGTATTTTCCAGTTTTTGATCTGGCTGGTTCTATTATTCATTTTATATATGATAGTCGTTCCACTTGTCGGTGGGGATATAACTGCAAATATGACACCCGAACAGATAGAGCAAGCCCAAAATCTGGGTGATATTAACAAAATGCAACTTGCTTTAGGTGAAATCAAACAATTACCCATCTGGACTATTATCATCTCGTTCATTTTATTTTTTACCGGTGGCTATCTGTTATACAGCGCCTTGTATGCAGCCATAGGCGCAGCTGTTGACAACGAAACAGACAGCCAACAGTTTATGATGCCCATTATGATGCCCATCATTTTGGCTATTTATGTTGGGTTTTCCGTCGTTATCAATGATCCTCACGGCACTATTGCCACCACCTTCTCCATGATTCCCTTTACCTCACCTATTGTAATGATGATGCGTATTCCCATGGGGGTACCCTTATGGCAAATTATTGTTGCTTTGGTCTTGTTATTTGCCACATTTATATTGATGATATGGTTTGCTGCCAAAATATACCGGGTAGGAATACTGATGTATGGCAAGAAACCTACCTACAAAGAACTTTTCAAATGGTTAAAATATTAAAACTATGAGTAAAATATTGATTATAGAAGACGAAGCAGCTATCAGAAGAGTATTGACAAAAATTATCTCTGAAGAAAGCAAATCTTATGAGGTTATCGAAGCAGAAGATGGCTTACAAGGCATCAATCTCATCAAAGAACAAGAATTGGACTTAGTACTTTGTGACATCAAAATGCCAAAAATGGACGGTGTGGAAGTTCTGGAACAAGCAAAAAAATTAAAACCCGAATTACCTTTTTTGATGATTTCTGGTCACGGTGACTTAGAGACTGCAGTCAATACGATGCGTATGGGTGCTTTTGACTATATCTCAAAACCCCCGGATCTCAATCGTCTGCTCAATGCGGTACGCAATGCCCTCGATGTAAAAAATCTGGTGATTGAAAATAAAAAACTTAAAAAGAAAATCAGTAAGAACTACAAGATGGTCGGCGAGAGCGATGCTATTCTCAATATCAAAGAGATGATAGAAAAGGTAGCCCCCACCGATGCACGGGTATTGATTACCGGTCCCAATGGAACAGGAAAAGAACTCGTTGCCCATTGGTTACATGAAAAAAGTGAACGTTTTAAAGGTCCTATGGTTGAAGTCAACTGTGCCGCTATTCCTTCTGAACTTATAGAAAGTGAATTGTTCGGGCATAAAAAAGGCTCTTTTACAGGGGCTGTATCTGATAAAGCAGGAAAATTTGAAGCGGCCAATGGCGGTACTATTTTTCTGGATGAGGTAGGCGATATGAGCTTGTCCGCACAAGCCAAAGTATTACGTGCCTTACAAGAGAATAAAGTAACCCGTGTAGGGGGTGACAAAGACATCAAAGTCAATGTAAGAGTCATCGCTGCTACCAATAAAAATTTACAAGAAGAGATACGCAACGGGAAATTCAGAGAAGACCTTTACCACCGTCTTGCTGTCATAGTCATCAAAGTTCCGGCGCTCAATGACAGACGTGAGGATATTCCTCTGTTGATAGATTTTTTCACCAAAAAAATCGCGGAAGAACAAGGAACATCCATCAAATCATTTGATGAGGATGCCGTGGCTTTACTGAAAGCTTATGACTGGTCCGGTAACATCAGGGAATTGAGAAACGTTGTAGAGCGTCTGATCATCCTCGGCGGACAAAGTATCAGTAAAAATGACGTCAAGTTATTTGCTTCCAAATAACATCCGTATTTGAAGATGTAGATTGCAATATTGGAGTCTGATGATTTAAAATGTGAAGACAATCAGGTACCATGCGTATGTAAGCCACATTCCTTACCGGAATTGTTTTCCCACCACCATCTGCCCGCTCTGAAATCATCACCAGGTTTTATGGCTCTGGTACACGGGGCACAACCAATACTGACAAAGCCTTTGTCATGAAGACTGTTGTAAGGCACATGATGTTGCTTGAGATAGTTCATGACATCATCAAGAGTCCAGTCGAGTAATGGATTAAATTTTAATAACCCGTAACCTTCATCGTCTTCTATCATTGACATATCTGTTCTGCCTGACGATTGTTCAGCTCTTATACCGGTAACCCAACAATCCATACCATTTAACGCTCTTTGAAGCGGCTCCACTTTTCTGATGTTACAACATTGTTTACGGTTCTCAATACTTTCATAAAAACTATAAGGTCCTTTTTCGGAAACCATTTGCTCGACAACAGCAGTATTGGGATAAAATACTTGTATGGGTTTGCGATAAGCATTTAAAGTATTATAATACACTTTATAAGTTTCTTCAAACAAACGCCCGGTATCCAGTGTAACAACCTTAACAGGAATATCATGTTTAAAAATCATATCAGTAATGACCTGGTCTTCTATACCAAAACTGGTGGTAAAAATGACTTTACCCGGAAATTCACGGGCTATATACTTCAACCGGTCTATATGGTTAAGGTTTTTAATCGCTTCTGAAATATTGTTATTAGTCATTACAATCGTCGTTAGTATTGTTTAAGAAAATTCTTTTGTACACTTTATACCTTAGGATACTGTAATAGCGCACATAAACACGCATTTTCCCCCAGCGAACCAAATTCCACACCCGTTCATGAAGAAAATACAATAATATTTTTATCAAACCTTCGGCAATAGCTACACCTCCTGCCTTTTCTGTGGCTTGCGGATCATCTCTGAAAAACAGATAAGCCAATACAAATGTAGTTGTAGAAGCAATTAAACGCCAGGTGATGGATTTTGCAATACTTTTTATAGGTCTTTCACGTATCTCGACATATTCTACCGGCTTATTGTTATTTTGAGACATTAATGACAGATATTAAAATTACACACAACCCATTGGATATCGTAAAATAACCAATGTGAAGTAATCA
Organism: Flavobacteriia bacterium; assembly: GCA_002747695.1. Lineage (GTDB taxonomy): Bacteria > Bacteroidota > Bacteroidia > Flavobacteriales > Flavobacteriaceae. The sequence continues at coordinate 1,344 of PDQD01000012.1, read as the reverse complement.
AGGTAAAATATCTAGTTATTAGTTTTAGTTAGTTGATTCTATTGTCAGTCATTTTTTTTGAGACAATAAATATACTTAGCAAATGTACATGATTTTTTTTATTTGGATTAGATGTGCAATGCCCTGCACCCGGAAACAATTATTTTATACCACAGTTATACCTGTTAAATTAAGTATTTTTTTTAATTTTACAGCACACTCAAAACAATATTAATGAATACGGCAGTATTAATAATCATCGGATTAACGGTAGCCATCAGTCTCGCAGGATTTCAGAATCGTTCTTTTTTGAATAAGTATAAATTCCAGATTGCGCCTATCAAAAACGGGGATTATATCAGAATGGTATCATCGGGGTTTTTACATGTTGACTATACCCACCTGATTTTCAACATGCTGACCTTGTATTTTTTTTATGATAAAATCATAAAGAGTTTTGGTAGTGAAAGATTTGTAATTTTGTATTTAGCATCTCTTATCGCCGGCAGTGTTTTATCTTATGTTTACCACAAAAATGAACCTTCCTACTCTGCTGTTGGAGCATCGGGTGCAGTGTCCGGAGTGTTGTTTTCTTACATACTCCTCAACCCTTTCAGTAAATTGTATATTATGTTTATCCCTGTCCCTATCCCGGCAATTGTCGTGGGCATAGGTTATCTGCTTTATTCTGTCTATGGCATGAAAAAAGGCATGGGTAACATTGGTCACGCGGCACATTTAGGTGGTGCAGCTATGGGACTGCTGATGACCCTCATTTATGCACCACAATTGATTACAGAAAAGACTAATATTGTATTAATATTATGCATCCCGTTGGTGGCCTTGTTCATCCTGGGAAGAAAACAACAAATTTATTAACTAAACTATTTTGTTTTGAAAAGTACGACACAAGACGATTGGTTACTGGAAATAAGTGCCGAACACCGACCACTTTCTATCAACTTTAAAGAAATATGGCAATACAGAGACTTATTGACCTTGTTTGTAAACCGTAATGTCGTCACCATTTACAAACAGACTATTTTAGGTCCATTGTGGTATTTTATTCAACCATTATTTACCATGGTTATTTTTACAGTGGTCTTTAATAAAATTGCCGGTATTTCTACCGGTAACGTTCCAGCTTATCTGTTTAATCTGGCCGGAATTGTGACCTGGAATTATTTTAAAAGTTCATTAACAGAGATCTCTGATACCTTTAAAAAAAACGAAGCTATTTTTGGCAAGGTTTATTTCCCACGTATCATCATGCCAATAGCAACTGTGATTTCCACGCTATTGAGATACGGCATACAGATGCTTATATTTATAGGTTTTTATCTGTATTATGTTTTTATTCAAGGG
>PDQD01000011.1 GCA_002747695.1 Flavobacteriia bacterium | reverse complement strand
AGGGTTTGCCCGTTATTCCACAGATATAAAATGGCATGTTCCCCATTTTGAAAAAATGCTCTATGACAACGCCCAGTTAGTCAGTTTGTATGCCAATGCCTACAAACTGACCACCAATAAATGTTTTAAAAAAGTTGTAGAAGAAACCCTTGATTTTGTCCTTGAAGAATTGTACGACAACACTACCGGAGGATTTTATTCTGCGCTGGACGCCGACAGCATCAATGCTCAGGGCAACCTGGAAGAAGGGGCTTATTATACGTGGACAAAAGAGGAATTAAAACAAATTCTTGGCGATGATTTTGATTTATTTGCTAACCTCTACAACATCAATCCGTACGGGTATTGGGAACATGATAAGTACGTCCTAATCAGACAACACACCGATGAGCATTTCGCAGGACTTCACCATCTCCAATCCGATGAACTCAACAATCGAAGGAAACAATGGCAAACCTTACTGAAAAACACTCAACGAAACAGACAGAGACCTGCATTGGACGACAAATCTTTAACCGCTTGGAATGCGCTGATGATACAAGGTTTTCTCGACGCCTACAAAGCATTGGGGACAGAACGCTACCTCGATACAGCCAAAAAAGGGATTGATTTTATCTTTAAACACTTGAAACGCGATGACGGCGGATTTTACAGAAGTTATAAAGTCGGCAAAGCCCATATCAACGCCTACCTGGATGATTACGCCCTGCTTATTCAGGTATTACTTGAGATGAATAGTATAGACGCAGACCCGCATTGGATTACCAAAGCCAAAGCACTCGCAGACTATACCATCAAACATTTTTACGATACAGCATCCGGTTTCTTCTATTTCACTTCTGATACGGATTCGCGATTGTTTCATAGAAAAATAGACCTCACTGATGATGTCATTCCTTCATCAAATGCTGTCATGGCTCACAATCTGTTTAAACTGTCTCACTATTCAGACCAAACAGACTTTGAAAACATGGCACTGTCAATGCTCAACAAACTATCGGACAAGATAAAACAATATCCTACAAGTTTTATGTATTGGTTGATTCTGGGACAACACATCTCACAGCCCTATACCGAGTTTGTTGCTACCGGTAAGGAAGCCCAAGCATTTTTAAAAGACATCAATTCCCACTTTTACACCAACGTCCTGTTTGCAGGAAGTACGCAACACAGCGATGAAGCTTTGTTTAAAAACCGGGTATCAGACGACACAAGTCAAATATTTATCTGTAAAAACCGGACATGCCTGTTACCGGTCAACACTGTAGCGGAAGCCATAGCGTTGATGAATAAAAAGGGTTAATTCTTTTTATTCATCGAATGTCGTTATGAAACGTCAGAATACCCATAGCATTGGGAAGCCAGAAAATTTTTCGTAAAGGAATCGTAGCTCAATTTTGAAATCAATAATTTTCGAGCATGGTCAATTATAGCCGGTGGTTTGACTTTGTAATAGATTTTTGGCTAATAATCCGGGTTAAAGAATATTGACTTCAAACGCCAAATCTATACCAAAATCAGCTTTGACTTTTTGACGAATATTTTGAGCTAAATCAAACATTTCTTGTCCTGAGGCCTTGCCATGATTGACCAATACCAATGCCTGCATGTCATGAACACCGGCGTCTCCAAAGCGTTTGCCTTTGAAACCTGCCTGTTCAATCAACCAACCGGCAGGGATTTTTACATCCGTATTGTTTAACTTATAATGAGGTACATTGGGATAGTTTTTTTGGATTGTTTCTAATACCGCAACATCTACGACAGGATTTTTAAAAAAGCTTCCTGAATTACCCAGAATTGCCGGATCCGGCAATTTAGACTGCCTGATGTTTATCACCGCCTGGGCAACATCTCCGGCCGTAGGCACATCCACTTTCATTTGAGCCAATGCAGCTTTGACTGCTCCATAATCCGTAACCAAAGTCCCACCATTTTTTTGCAATCCAAAGGTTACGGCCAGAACGATATATTTTCCTTTTTGACGTTTAAAAATAGAATCCCTGTAACCAAAGGCACAAGCATCATGAGGTATTTCTTTGATGTCAAAAGTATCAACATCCAGCACCTCCACAGTTTTCACAACATCTTTAACCTCTACACCATAAGCTCCAATATTCTGAATAGGTGCCGCTCCTACCGTTCCTGGAATTAACGCCAAATTCTCTAAACCGCAATATCCCTGATCCAACGTCCACATCACAAAGTCATGCCAATGTTCACCGGCCTGAACACGCCATAAAACTGTCGTGGAATCCTCAGTGACCTTCTCCTTACCTTTGGTATTGATACGAATAATCAACCCATCGTAGTCCTGTGTAAACAACACATTACTGCCACCGCCTAAAATAAAATAAGGATAGTGTTCCGTCTCAGCAAAACGCAGTGCTTCTTTGAGTTCGGCAACAACGCTTACTTCACAAAAGGCTTTGGTTTTGACCTCAATACCAAAGGTGTGATAAGGTTTAAGTGATACGTTTGTTTGAATCTCAATCATTCAGTCCTGTCAACTATGATTTTGATGTGTAAACTTCCAGGGCTTTAGCTAACACTTTCAGGGCAGCCTCTAAATCTTCCTTTTTTAAGACATAGGCAATCCTCACCTGATTTTTACCTACACCCGGCGTTGAATAAAATCCACTGGCGGGAGCGACCATAACAGTTGCACCATCCAGACTGAAATCTTCCAACAGCCATTGGGCAAAATCATCACTGTCCTTTATGGGTAATTCGGCCAGACAATAGAACGCGCCTTTGGGCATAGAAACTTTTATACCGGGAATTTTTTGCAATCCGCCAAGGAGTACTTTCCTTCGTTCTGTATATTCTCTACTGACCATCTCAAAATAAGAATCCGGAGTGTCCAATGCTGCTTCAGCCGCAATCAATTCATAGGTTGGCGGACTGAGACGGGCTTGGGCAAACTTGACAGAAGCTGCAATCACCTCCTGATTTCTGCTGACGATACATCCTATCCTCGCACCACACATACTGTAACGTTTTGAGACCGAGTCTACCATAATGGCGTGATCGTCCAATCCGGGTTCACTCATCACAGAATGATGGGTATAACCATCATAGACAAACTCTCTGTACACCTCGTCTGCAATAAGAAAGATATCGTGTTTTAAGACCAATGCTTTGAGTTGTTCTATTTCTTCTTTTGAATAGAGATAACCTGTAGGGTTACCGGGATTACAAATCACAATCGCTCTTGTCTTAGCAGTAATCAGTTTTTCAAACTCTGCAATAGACGGTAAGGCAAAATTATGATCAATATCAGAAACTACAGGTACGATTTTTACACCACTGGAAACAGCAATACCATTATAATTAGCATAAAAAGGTTCTGGAATAATGATTTCATCACCGGCATCCGCAATAGAACCAATGGTAAAAATCAAGGCTTCTGAACCACCGGTAGTCACCACAATATCTTTATGAGACACATCAATGCCGTGTTTCTTATAATAATCAGCTAATTTCTTTCTATACGTTGAGCTACCATCAGAGCGGGTATATTCCAGAATCTTAAGATCTGTATTTTTCACAGCATCAAGTGCTATTTTCGGGGTTTCTATATCCGGCTGACCTATATTGAGATGGTAAACTTTTATTCCTTTTTGTTTAGCTCTTTCAGCATAAGGCACCAATTTACGAATAGGTGAATGAGGCATAGCCTGTCCTTTTTTAGATATTTGAGGCATCTTTATATGTTTTATTATTTGACTATCATGCAAAATTGCAATTTTTTTTTATATAAATTCCTGCTGTTTATCAGTTTCCTGAAAATATCAAACAAACGGTCTTTATCATCACATACAAAATGGCATTACAAAACCCACAACAAACCCACAAACACCTAAAAACAAAATACTTATAAAACAGAAAAAACCGTTTTAAACATCTATTTTTTTCACCGACGTGATTAAAATTTATGTCTGAACACAAAGGACATTCTTATTTATCGGTCTAAAAAATCTTAAAACAGTCTTTGATTGACATTGCGAGAACAATTTTTTTATCTTTTGTCCTTTAGCCTTATACTTAAAGCATATTTTAACGCTCAAAATACCTTCTCGAACTGCTGAGATGTGTTTGAATATCAGTTTTAGGATGATCTTCAAGAATAAGGATCCCCCCCAGATAAGACCTGAAAAATCATTAAAATCATGATATTCAACATCTTGCAGTTTTAAAACTGATTTTAAAAATCTAAACCTCACATTACAAAATAATCTATACATTTGCTTTTTATAAACCTTAAAACATTAAATAATGAAAAGGACGCTTATTACAATAGCACTTATAGTCACCTCCATGACTACTTTTGCTCAAAAGTACAATCAAGATGTTTCTGCAAATATTTTTAATGTCATAGTCAATAGATGGATTGAAGTTTCCTATGAATATTATGCCAACGAAGAATCATCAGTAGGGTTGACTTTACAAACCAGATTGGTCGATGAAAACAAACATGACTACAACCGTTCTTATGCTGTAACCCCCTTCTTCAGATACTATGTATCTGATGACCAGAACAATGTGGGATTATTTGGCGAGGTATTTGTCAAAATCAATGGCGGTTATGAAAAAATGGAATCAACCATGCTAGATAATACTGCAGTAATTAATCAGACTGATCCGGCTGAAAGTATCCCGTACACATACGATAAATACAACAATATGGCTTTAGGAATTTCCGGTGGTTATAAATACAGATCTGAGCAGGGTTTTGTCGCCGTTGGCTATGCAGGAGTCGGTAGAAACCTATTGAATTCAGGGGGGCCTAATGTCGTCGCCAGAATCGCTTTATCTATAGGATACGCTTTTTAAGCCACGCTTATTTCGTAATCCACAACATCGGATTTTGTTTGTTGGTATTTTTCCAAATTTGGAACTTTAAGATACTTTTACCGTCCACGGGGTTGGTATAAACAACCCCGATTTTTTCTTTGGTATCTATAGTCTGCCCTCTTGACACAACGACATCTTTGAGATTAGCATATACACTGATATAATGTCCGTGTTGTACTAAAACAGACAAAACACCATTTTGCGGGTTTTTCTGTATAGCCAGAACTTTACCCTTGAAAATACTTTTGACAGTAGCATTATCCTCTGTTGCAATTCTTATCCCGCTACTTTCAATTTTCAGTTTAGGGTTTAGCGGATCCTTCTGTGTACCAAAACGAACCGTAATCACCCCACGATCTACCGGCCACGGGAGTTTTCCTTTGTTACTTTCAAAGTCTTTGGCAAGCTTGAGTGCTTCCGGAGCAAGTTTGAAGGTGTTTTTGGTTTTATTACCGGTTTTCTTGATGGCTTTTTTAATCAAATTTTCAATCTGAGCCGTCAATTGTCGCTCTTCCCGCTGTTTGGCAGAAATCTGACGTTCGTAACTTTTCTTCTCCTTTTTATATTTATTGACCAGTTCCTGCTGCTTCTTTTTTTCCTGTTGCATCGTAGACTGCTCGTTTCTCATGTCTTCCATGAGGTTTTCTTTCAGGATTTTTTGCGCTTTGATACTGTCATTGACTACCTGTAAAGCCTGAGCTTTTAAAACAATATTTTCACCTTGTTTTTTACGATAGCTCGTGTATTGTTTAAGGTATTGAAACCGTAGATAACCTTGATAAAAACTATCCGATGACAATAAGAACAACAATTGATTATCATTCAGTTTATGCTTATACGATTTGTAAATCATAGCCGCATAATCTTCTTTCAGCTGGGTCAATTCGGTTTCCAAGAGTTTAATCTCCCGCTGGTTGGCATTCAACTTTGTTTTCAGCTGTTTAATCTCCTGACGTATATTATCTATCAGATTTTGACGCACACGCATTTTTTGATTCAACATACTGACTTGCGTACTCAGGTCCAATTCTTTTTTCTTGGTTTTGCTCAAAAACCGTTTGATATTTTGTATTTCTTTTTTCAGGGCTTTTCTTTTGTTCTCCAAAGTTTGCCTGTCATTTTGAGCATGGGCAAACTGAACAACCATAAAAAACAAAGAGATGAGCCATATGTAACGAGTAGATGCTTTCAATATTAAAAGTTTAAAGGAGTGTAACCCTCGGGTATTTTGAATGGAAAAGACAAGGTTTCATTGAGCCGGACGTTAGAATAAACCATCTTTAGTTGAGTCCTAACCTCATGGTCTTCCGTAAATTTTGCTTCAACAGACAGCGGGATATATTCCTTGTCTATATGTTGATAGTCAATATACCTGACCAACAAGCCTTTGTGGTCATCATGTGTTTCGACTTTCGATAATTTCAATACTTCTGTATCTAAACTGAACAACAAAAACAGACCATCAATATAGGGGTCGTAAGTGACTACCAATTGATTGTTTTCCATATGCGTATCGTAATTGGTCTCTTTAAAGCCGTTAAAAGCCTGCCCCAAAAGCAAAGACTGCAAATGGTCAAAACTCAAGTCAACCCCCAGTTTCCGTTTTAAAAACTCAAAATCGCCATCGTAAAAAGATCCGTTGAGTTTATCGTAGAATTTGATACTACCGGGCGTAATCATCATTTTAGCTACTGAAAGCCCCATATATTGAGCACTCATCCAGATGACTTCATCTTTTTTCATGCGTAATTTTACAGTCATGGATTGTTCTCTGCCCTCAACTGCTAACGTCGTATTTAATTTTACAGACAATGTATTGGCTTTGAACAAACTGTGTTTATAAGCCTTCATGATATGTTTGGGACTTGCAGATGATAAATCAGATGTAGTTGTATTTTTCAAGGCTTTACAACCCGAAAGGAACACTACCAATACCATACTTAAAATAACCGATCTCATAAAATAGTTTTTAACACTCATTGCAATTGTTGTACCAACTTACGGTAATGAGTAACTTTTTTCTCGTTCTTTAAAACGTTGTAAACATCTATTAATTGTTGATAGAATTGGGATTTCAGCTTATTATTATCAAATAAAAAGTCCAACCCCATCTCCAGAATGTCTGCGGCTTCATCAGGTTTTTTCAACTTTGCCAAAGCAATCCCATTGTACAAATAATGTAATGGTTCTACAGGATGTTTATAGATTTCCTCCTGACTCAGCGCATAGAGTTTGTGATAATCACGGGCTCTGACCAATGCCGTATAATCTTTTTTGATTTCTGATGTTTTCTTTAAATCCTTTGGGTCAGCCGTTTGAACACGTTCTTCTTTTGCCTTCTCTTCTACCCTTTGTTCAATCTTCTTTTCCGGTGTCACTTTTTCGGGTTTGTCTTCGGCAACCACAGCTTGTTTGTATTTAAACCTTTTCTTATAACTGGCAATATTAGGCACATAAATGGCATTTTTGTCTATTTCAGCTATAAGTTTTCTGGCTGCTTCGTCATCTCTCAATCTGACATACAATTTCAGTAAAGCATAGGCTTCGCCGGGTTTGTCCTTGTACAATTGTTTTTGGATGACCAAAGCATCTTCCAGATTCTGTTCAGCTAAAAACAAGTCTGTTTTCAACTTCTTCCCCCAAAAATAATCCGGTTTTTGTTGTATTAACCTATCGCAATACTCATGAGCACGCGTATAGTCTTTCAGGTCATAATACACCTTGGCTTTTTCATACAACATAGCCGCATGATCGGGATAAATTGCTTCACATGCTTGTAGATGCTCCAGCGCTCTATCCGGATTCTTTTTGATTCGCTCCTGAACAGCCGAGATAAAATGATCTTCAAAATTTAAAAATTTATTTTCAGCCTCAAGATCAAGTTTTTCTTCTACTGACGAATCCATATCTTCCACGGAATCATCCTGAGCCCATAAGCTAAATGAGAATAATATGATGACCAATGCCAGTAATCTACTCATCTAATGTCAATTCAGAATAATCGCCCAAACTCACACTGGTAAAACGACCATCGTATTTCACGTGATTACCTATCATAGAATCTTTGATAGTCGCATGCTGTATTACACTTTTATTCTGTATCATCGTGTTCGAAACAGTACTATTGATGATGGTTGTCCCCTCTCCAATAGACACATATGGTCCTATCTTACTGTTCTGTAAAACTACATCCTTACCGATATAACAAGGAGGAATGATCTGGGAATTATCAGATTTTACAGTTTCAGACACAAGTGATTTACCAGCTTGCATCTCGTACATCAATACTTTTTGGTTGGTTTCTATGGTTGCTTCTCTAAAACCGCTGTCCATCCAGTCATTTACCGTACCGGGTACAAATTTCAGACCTTTGATACGCATATTCTCAAGGGCATCGGTCAGTTGGTATTCTCCACCTTTACCGGTGATGTTATGGTCTATCAGATGGTCTATTTCCAGTTGCAATTGTTGACCTTCTTTGAAGTAATAAATACCTATAATGGCTAAATCAGAGACAAATTCTGTTGGTTTTTCTATAAAATCCGTAATCACACCGTCACTTAATTTGACCACCCCAAATTTTTCAGGATTATCTATTTTTTTGACCCAAATCACACCGTCATAAGTATTGTCCAGCGTGAAATCTGCTTTGAAAATGGTATCGGCAAAAGCGACGACAACAGGACCATCAAGTAACGTACGTGCCTGATGGATAGCATGGGCTGTTCCTAAAGCGTGTTCCTGAACAAATACGTGACCGGTGGCACCCAGTGATTCAGCAATAGCTTTAAGATCATCAGAAGTACTCTCGGGGAATCCTTTAGTAACAGGGCCTATAATAAAGCCTATGTCGGTTACCTGCTGACCTACTACCGTTTTGATTTCTTCTAACAAGCGTTCTACTATTGTTTTACCGGCTATAACTGTCAGGGGTTTGGGAATGGTTAAGGTATGTGGTCTCAATCGGGAGCCTACACCCGCCATAGGAATAATTATTTTCATATGATTATTTTATGGTTTTTTTTAATGGTCACATGCAATCTTTGATGTTTAAAATATGCATTACGCTGTGTATCTGATAATACCTTTAAACATGTCGGTGTCATGTGTTAATTCAGTTTAATATGGTGTAAAGATACAATTTTAGCGGTTAAGCCGTTAACCCGTCCTGATAAATTTATGGGAACTGAATGCCCGGCA
>PDQD01000010.1 GCA_002747695.1 Flavobacteriia bacterium | reverse complement strand
AGAGGATAATTTCGGGCATACGGTTCTTTGCGGTATGGGTGGTATTATGATAGAAATCCTCAAAGATATCAGTATTGGTTTAGCCCCCTTGTCCAAAGCCGAAATAAAGACGATGGTTGAACAACTCAAAGCATATAAATTACTCAAAGGCTATCGTTCTAAAGCCGGAATCAACATTGAGCAATTCATAGATACTGTTCAGAAAGTCTCTTTACTCGTCCAACATCTGCCAGAAATAGCCGAACTGGATATTAATCCGCTTCTCGCTAATGACCAACAAATCACGGCAGTGGATGCCCGGGTAAGAATAGGATAACAAATAATCATCCGATGCTTAAAGGCATCGGATGATTGGTTTATAAGCCACTTTCCCCATAGAATATCAAAGTTTTAGCGCCCACCGCTAAGAACTTTTATAAAATCATATCTTTTGGTCAATCTAAAAAAAACATACACCAATACTATAGCTAAAATTATCTGACTGATAACTTTTAATAGTGGATTTTCAACATAATGATTGATTAATGGAAAAGTAATAACTATAATCGGGGCGTGATATAAATGCAATAAATAAGAATAGCGGCCTGTACTGCGTAATGGAAGGCGCAAATCAATGAGGAGCACAAAAAACAGAAGCGCCATAGGGTATTTTAAATAATCAAAGACATATACTGCAACTATCAGTGTTACTACCGCTAAAACTACAATCATATTTCTTTTATTAATACCGGTCTCATATTTGGCATATAAAACCCCTATGGCAAACAAAAGGGCGATATCCCACCTTAAAAGAAGAGCCCCAAAAACAAGTAAAGGCACCAGAATAATCAGTGTTTTGAATTCTCTTTCTGTAACAAGAGCTATGATTAAAAATATGACAAAGATATCTCTTATAAAATACGTAGGCGGGTCTATAGGCGGATGATTTAAAGCAAAAACTCCTTCAGTTATAATAGAGTAATCGTATGTCAATCTGTTAAGTGTATCATATCCTAAAAAATAATTAGCACCTAAAACCAACAATATGACCCCAATATTAGCAATTAAATAAGGGATTGCCAGACTTTTTATTTTACGTTTAAATAAGTTATTTTTTTTTCGTGAAACACTAAAATACAAATAACCGGAGACTATAGATAGAATAACCGTGCCGTAGGTAGGTAGTTGTTCTATAAAAAAATACGCCATACCCTGTTCAAACTCATGTCTTGTATGAGTAAACACAATGAGAATAACAGCAATTAACCTTATAAGCTCTATACCTGATTTCATACTTTAAATTATACACATCGAATAATCCATTGACTTTTATAGCTCATAAATCACCAGTCAGGATATATTGAAAAACACTAAATCTTCTTGACGCGTAACCAGCGTGTATTTAAACAAACTGCAAGGTTTTGACTATAAAAAGCCAAAACACCTGCAGTTATAACTTTGATTCTACATGTACTTTTTAGTAAACCTCAGCCAATTCTAAACACTGACTTCTTATAGGGTTATTTACTTTATGATCATAGGTCCCTGGAAGTTTACACTAAAGGTTTCAATCAATTCATCACCGGAATATGCCCCTATTTTAAGGCGTTCTTTAGCGCTTGAAAGTTCAGATTTCTTTAATTCTATAAAGACTAAACCTTCCAACTGACCCTGAACAGGTACATCGGCATTTTTATTGGCATCTACAATACTACCTTCATGTGAAAGTATCTTAAATGAGATATCCTCCAGCACTTCCGTACTCTTATTGATCACTTTATACTGGAAAGCATTTTTGATCACATCATTCTCTATGATATAAGATTGTCCGGGCACTCTTAACATGATGGTTTCCACATTTCCTCTCAAGACCAACAACCCAATAAGTACAGACATCACTGCTACTAATACAATGGTGTAAAACCACAAACGCCTGGTAAATTTGAATTCCTTACCGAATTCAATATTATTCTCGGAAGCATAACGGATTAACCCTTTAGGTTTATCAACCTTTTCCATCATTGCATCACAAGCATCCACACAGGCCGTACAGTTGATACATTCCAACTGTGTGCCATTCCTGATATCAATACCTGTAGGACAAACAGCCACACACTGCCTACAATCAATACAATCACCATAACCCAGGGCATCACGGTCTTCTTTTTTTCTGAATTTTGCACGACCATTTTCACCTTCTCCCCTTACAAAGTCATAGGCTACATTGATAGAGTTATTATCCAATAACACCCCTTGCAAACGGCCATAAGGACAAACAATGATACAGGCTTGTTCTCTGAACCAGGCAAATACGAAATAGAAAACCGTCGTAAAAACCAATAAGATGATAAACGTTCTCAAATGCGCACCTATCCCTTCTCTGATGTATAATAACAACTGGTCACTACCTATAAGATAGGACAGAAAAATATTAGCTATAAAAAATGAAACGAGATAAAACACGCCCCATTTTAAGGTTTTTTTAAATACTTTTTCTTTATTCCATGATTGTCGGGCTAATTTTAATTGTTGAGATCGATCGCCTTCTATCAAATACTCTATTTTTCTAAATACCATTTCCATAAAGATAGTCTGCGGACACATCCATCCGCAAAAAATCCTACCGAACACTACGGTAAAGAGAATAATAAACACCACCGATAAACCTATGGATAAGGCAAATAAGTGGAAATCCTGTGGAAAAAACGGAAACCCGAAAATATTGAATTTACGTTCTAACACATTGAATAACATGAATTGAATACCATTGACCTTTATAAAAGGTGCTATAAATAAAAAGGCTAATAAAAACCAACTTACTATAGAACGCCAACGGTAATAACGCCCTGAAGGCTTTTTGGGGTATATAAATTTTCTGTGTCCGCTCTCATCTATCGTCCCGATAGAATCCCGGAATGTTTCTTTATTTTGATCAGCCATAATAGTTTGAGTTTTTTATATTTTTTTTAGCAATGTCGTCTGAACAAAAAAGGTCGCCTAATAATAGAACGACCTTATTATTTAATAAAATTTAATATTATTTATCAAGTCTGAATGCCATTTTTCTGTCAACAACACGTTCTTCATCAGAAGCACTTTCATCGACTTTAGCAAATTCCTCACCATATCCTTCAGCGCCGGTCACTTGATTGCCTACACCGAGACGAGTCAATTCTGATTTAAGATAGTCTGCTCGTTTTTGAGACAATTCTTTGTTGAAAGCATCATTACCTTTTTTATCGGTATAGCCGCCTAACTTGATTTTCACATCAGGATTAGCTTTAAGTATTTGGGCTAAATTCTCTAACTGCACCATAGACCCTTTGGTCAATTGGTTAGAAGATCCCATTTCAAAAGTAACATTGTCAAAGTTGAACCATTTTTCTTTCAACTGTTCCTGTGTGGCATTTTTATAATCATTTTTCATAAAATTAATGAATTGCTCTTCAACACCACCTTTGAAAGCGTTTAAGGAAAGTCCTTTATACTCTAACGTTACTTCTTCTTTAGTTGCACCTGCAGTAGATTTACCACCTTCCCAAAGGTCGCCTTCCGGTGCTTTAGGATTAGCCGGTGTAGTCCCTTGAAGTGACATAATATAACTGGCTAATAACTGGCGATCTTCTGTAGAAATCGTTTTTTCCCAGGCAACCATCCCTTTACCCGGACGACCTCCTTTACTGATCGTGTTAAAAATACTTTGGAAATCACCACCGAGAATCCAGTATTTATCGGTCAGATTAGGGCCTATAAGACCTCCACCGTCATTGGTGTGGCAGGCCGTACATGTTTTTGTACTGAACAGTTCCTTACCTTTAGCCAGACTGGCTTCATCCGTTTTGGCAGTCAGATTAGCCGTAGAGAATAATTCAGGATTGGCTTTTTTATACTCTTGAAATGCTATCACCTCATTTTCATATTCCTTATCCTGATTATACCAGCCTAAAATAAAAATAGCAAAATAGTAGAACACTGAAATTCCTATAGTGATAAAGAACCCATATAACCACCATGGAGGTAACACGTTGTCTAACTCTTTAATTCCATCATAATCATGGTCCAGAAGGACTTCTTCTTCCCGTTCCATGTCATTGGCTTTAGTCATGGTTTTCATGAACTTTTGCCAGAAACTTTTATTATCGTGATTACTCATAATTTCTTAATTAATTTAAAAGGTTGTTGTCATCTTCATCATCATCCAATGGCAGTTTTGCATTGTCTTCCATGTATTTCTTTTTCATCATCATGACAAAAATGAACATAGAAATAAATACAACAAAGAATAGCAATGTAGAAATGATACCATAGATACCTATGCCATCTATACTGTCAAAGTGATGTTTGATAAATTTTAACATTAGTTTTGTGCTGTATTACTTTTAATATCGGTGCCTAAACGCTGTAGATAAGCAATTAGAGCTATAATCTCCTTTTGTTGGATATTAGCATCGGCATAACTGGCTGCATAGTCAGAATTCTCTGCCAATCTTTTTTCAATACCGGCAGATGCTTCTTCTATCTGAGCTTTTGCTCCTGCAATATCTTCATCTGTATAAGGCACACCTAACTTGCGTAAGGTTTCCATCCTCGCTTCAACATCAGAGTAATCCAGATCATTTTTTATTAACCATGGATACTGTGGCATAATAGATCCCGGAGAAGTAATTCGCGGATCCATCATATGATCAAAGTGCCATTTGTCATTGTATTTACCTCCTACACGGTGTAAATCCGGTCCGGTACGACGAGACCCCCACAAGAATGGGAAATCATAGATATATTCTCCGGCTTTGGAGTATTCACCATAACGTTCTGTTTCACTTCTAAATGGTCTGATCAATTGAGAGTGACAGTTATTACAACCTTCTCTTATATAAATATCCCTACCCATCAGCTCTAATGGTTTATAAGGCTTGACACTGGCAATCTTAGGAATATTAGATTCTACAATCAATAAAGGTATAATCTGTATTGCACCACCTACAGCTGTTGCTAATAAGGCCAATACTGTAAAGAGTATAGCTCTACGCTCTAACCATGTATGGATACCTTCATTTCTGGCTCGTTTGTTACTGATTTTTTTCAATGGCATAGCCTCTGCCAATTCATCTTCTACTTTTTTACCGGCAGTTGTTTTCAATAAGTTAATGGCTAATAATACAAATCCTGTAAAATACAATGTTCCTCCAAAAGCACGCATGGCGTACATCGGGATAATCTGAGTCACTGTTTCAAGGAAGTTACCATAAACTAATGTACCATCGGGGTTAAACTCTTTCCACATAAATGCTTGTGTAAATCCGGCGATATATAAAGGCATAGAATAGAATAATATACCAATAGTACCAATCCAGAAGTGAACATTGGCTAATTTAGTGGACCATAATTCTGTTTTATACAGTTTTTGTACCAACCAATATAACATACCGGCAAGAATAAAACCGTTCCAGGCTAAAGTACCAATATGTACGTGACCTACAATCCAGTCTGTAAAGTGGGCAATAGCATTGAGGTTTTTGAAAGACAACATCGGTCCTTCAAAAGTGGCCATACCATAACCGGTAATAGCTACCACAAAGAATTTCAATACAGGATCTTCTCTTACCTTATCCCAGGCACCACGCAAGGTCAATAAACCGTTGATCATACCTCCCCATGATGGGAATATAAGCATAACTGAGAATGCTGTACCTAAGTTTTGGATCCAATCCGGTAATGCAGAATACAACAAGTGGTGAGGTCCTGCCCATATATAGATAAAGATCAATGTCCAGAAGTGGATGATTGATAAACGGTAAGAGTAAACAGGTCTGTTTGCTGCTTTAGGTATAAAGTAGTACATCAAACCGAGGATAGGTGTGGTCAAGAAGAATGCTACCGCATTATGTCCGTACCACCATTGTACCATAGCGTCTTTTACCCCTGAATATACTGAGTAGCTATTCATACCTGTCAATGATACCGGTAATTCCAGGTTATTGACGATATAAAGCATTGCAATGGTTACAAATGTAGAGATGTAAAACCAAATCGCTACATAAATATGGCGTTGACGTCTTTTTAAGATGGTACCAATCATGTTGATACCCATAACCACCCATATCAATACTACAAGAACATCTATAGGCCATTGTAGTTCTGCATACTCTTTGGATGAGGTATATCCCATGGGTAAAGTAATTGCAGCAAGAACAATAATCAATTGCCATCCCCAGAAGTGGATTCTACTCAATAGATCACTGAACATACGGGCTTTTAATAAACGCTGCATTGAATAATACATACCCAAGAAGAAGCCGTTACCTACAAAAGCAAAAATAGCGGCATTGGTATGCAGTGGTCGTAAACGTCCGAAACCTAACCATTCCTGATTCGGAATTAACCCACCGAGGGTCATGTAGTTAGGAAATAAAAACAAATACGCTACCAACAAACCGACCAACATTCCTACAACACCCCACAAGACAGTTGCCCAAAAGAACATTTTTACAATCTTGTAGTCATAGTAAAATTTCTGTTTTTCCATACTTAAATTCGATTAATTTGATTGTGTTAATTATATATATAGTCTAACGTTCTTTTTCTTTTTTATCTGCAATAGTCTCTTCTTTATTATTTTTCTTGTGCAATACCGCTTCATCTTCATTAACCAAATCATCATCAAATAACATCCTCACTGCCGGAGATGTCATATCATCATACTGCCCCTTTTTAACATTCACAAAAAATAAGAACAAAAAAATAGCGGCTATTATAACCGTTATAAACATGGTAAGATATATAACTTCCATAATAGTTCGGACAAAATATGATAACTAAAATTCGTACTTTACGAAAGTAGCAAAATTATGACAATCATTTTAAAAAACACTGATATTTATCATTTTAATAGTTTTCCAACCGTTTAAAAACCCTATTAGACTGAATATTAGTCAGTAATGTCACAAACACTACAATACTTATAGAGCTCAACGGCATCAAAATGGCAGCTACAATAGGTGTTAATTGTGCCGTTATGGCGAAGTAAAGCCCTATAACATTGTATAAAAACGAAAAAATAAAACTCAATTTGACAATATCCAACGTTTTTCTTGACAGTTTCAAAAATCGGGGTAACTTATCAAATAACCCGGCGTACATAATTGCATCACATGCCGGAGAAAACACATTGATATTTTCAGAAATAGCAATACCCACATCACTTTGCGCCAATGCACCGGCATCGTTGAGCCCGTCTCCTACCATCATGACATGTTGTCCCTGATCTTGCAGGGCTTTGACATAATCCAATTTATCCTGTGGTGACTGGTTGAATTTCATAGCTTCCACACGAGGTAAGAGTCGTTCCAGATACTGACGTTCACCTTCATTATCACCGGATAAAATACTCAATTGATAGTTTTTAGCCAATGAATCAAAGACTTTTTTGACGTCTTTACGGTACTGATTGACGGTATAGAAATAACCTTTGACCTCTGCATCTATTTTGATATATACTCTGGTGCTTTTAGTTGATTCGACTGAAATCCCCACATGCTTTGCAGAACCCAAGACCACCTCATGCTCATGAACTACAGCTGACAACCCTTTTCCTATATCTTCTTTAAAGTCCGCCAGGTGTTCTACATATGGTTCTACCTTGAGATAAGCGTTCAACGCCCGGCTCAGGGGATGATTCGATGAACGAATCAACGTTTTTACCATACGCTGTTCTTCATCTGTCAGCTGATCACCTTCATAGGCCATGACATGGGTTTCATTTAAAGTAATGGTTCCTGTTTTATCGAAAATAATATGATCAATTTTGTTGATGTTTTCTATGACTGTGTCATTTTTGAGATAAAATTTCTTATACCCGAAAATACGCAACATATTGCCAAAAGCAAATGGCGCTGATAACGCTAAAGCACAGGGACAAGCGACAATCAGTACAGCCGTAAACACCTCGATTGCTTTAGTCGAATCCTGAACAATCCAGTAGACTGCAGCCAGAATAGCAATACTCAGAATGACGATGGTAAAATATTTACTGACTTTATTTGTCAGCGATTTGATATTATGATCCTGAGGTGATTTGTTAAAAATATCATTACTCCACAATTCTGTCAGGTAACTTTCTGATATTTTATTGATAACATCTATCTCAATAGCGCCGCCTGTTTGTTTACCTCCGGCAAACACCTTATCCCCGTTTTCTTTATGCACCGGTAAGGATTCTCCGGTCACAAAACTATAATCCAACAAAGCTTCACCATGAATCAGAATGCCATCCACGGGAATAAGTTCGCCATTTCGGATGAGTAAACGGTCTCCTTCCACTACATCCTGCACGGGAATATTCTCTTCTCCGTTTGACGTAATTTTGGTTACTGCAATAGGAAAGTAGGATCTGTAATCACGTTCGAAAGACAGAAATTTATAGGTTTTTTGCTGGAAAAACTTACCGAGAAGCAGAAAAAAGACCAATCCGGTCAAACTGTCAAAAAAGACCTGCCCCTGATCTATCAGCACATCAAAAGTTGACCTTAAAAAAAGCACACTGATACCCAAAGCAATAGGAACATCTACACTTAAAATTCCTTTTTTCAAGCCTTTGTAAGCCGTAATAAAATAATCCTTGGCTGAGTAAACAACCACAGGTATGGATAAGACCAACATCATGATCCTGAACACATATTTGTATTCATCCAGCCAGAACTCGTCTTTTTCAAAATACTCAGGCAATGCCAGAAGCATTACATTGGAAAAAGCAAAAGCCGCATAGCCCAGTTGGTAAATCAATGTTTTATCTACTTTTTTAGCACTTTTTTCGGAATCTTCCAGGCTTATATAAGGTTCATACGCGATAGATGTAAGCAATTCTACCACAGCTCTCAAAGTGGTTTTTTCTGATTTGTAGTTTATCCGTACCGTCTTGTTAGGAAAATTGACTTGTGAGCTTACAATAGCCGGGTTAAGATTTTCTAAATGTTCTAATACCCATATACAGGCACTACAGTGTATAGAAGGTATTGACAACTCAACTACAGCTATGTTACCATCATCAAATTCAAGAATCTTACGGGCGATATCTTCATTGTCCAGGTAAGCGTATTTACCTTTTATCTCCTGAGGAATATGACCGGGTGATTGCTCTAAGTCATAGTAGCAACTCAGTTCATTTTGGTTTAATATTTCATAAACCGTTTTACAACCGTTACAGCAAAAACATTTTTCATCAAAGACAACCGGATTTCTTCCACAATCCAACCCACAATGGTAACAAGTATTTTCTTTCACGTGTTTATAATTTGTATATTTCTTAAAAT
>PDQD01000027.1 GCA_002747695.1 Flavobacteriia bacterium | reverse complement strand
AGAGGAACGGCTCATATTATTAAAACTAACAAACCTATCGTTGTGCCTGTAGTGATAGATGGTTTCAGACGGGCTTATGACAAGAAAGGGCTTTTAATAAAGAAGCGTGGAATCTTGCAGAGTATGGTTATCAAGCCGCCTTTAGAGATTGATTATGACAACGAAAGTGTTGATGAAATCGTCAGTAAGCTGGAAATGGCAATAGAACAACATCCATCGTTTTTAAAGGTGACACCTATAGAAGAGTATCAAAAATCTGAAGAAGAACTCAATAAAAAACGTACCTTTACGAAAGACAGTAAATACTAATCTCCAAAGTTAAAGATTAACGACCAATAACCATAAGATTATGACTATCTCTCAATTAGAATATGTGTTGGCGGTTGCCAAACACAGAAATTTTACAGAAGCTGCTAAGCACAGTTTTGTTACTCAGCCTACTTTGAGTATGCAAATACAAAAACTGGAAGAAGAGCTGGGGGTGCAGATATTCAATCGGAAGAAAAAACCGATTGAGCTTACCGGTATAGGTCAAAAAATTGTCGAACAAGCCCAGTTAATCGTCAATGAGAGTCAACGTATGAATGACATCGTCGATCAGCAGAAAGGTTTTGTGGGTGGGGAGTTCCGTCTGGGTATTATTCCAACAATAATTCCTACATTGTTACCTCTTTTCTTAAAAGTTTTCATTAAAAAGTATCCTAAGGTCAATTTGATCATCAATGAGTTGACGACAGAGGAGATGGTAAAACAGTTGGCTAATGGTACTATAGATGTAGGTATTGCTGCTACCCCATTGGAGCATGAGTTTATCAAAGAGCGTCCACTGTATTATGAACCTTTTGTGGGGTTTGTGCCAACAAACCATCGGCTTTTTGAAAAGAAAACACTACGTGCTGATGATTTGGATATAGAAGAAATATTACTATTGGAAGATGGGCATTGTTTTAAAAATAATATTATCAATCTGTGTCCGGCTAAGGAGTATTTAAAAATCAAAAATTTTGAATTGGAAAGTGGAAGTATCAATACACTCATTAAGTTAACTAAAGAGGGTATGGGTATGACATTGTTACCTTATTTGGATACTTTAGATTTGAGTGATAAAGATAAAGTATTGTTAAGAGAGTTTGAAAAGCCGTTTCCTTCACGTGAGGTCAGCTTGATTTACCATCAATCTCAACTGAAAATACAACTTATAAATGCCCTGAAATCCACAATAGATTCAGTGGTTCGCGGTGCCATCAATTTTAGTGATGTTAAGATTGTCAGTCCTTTATAATATGTTTGTTTTTTTCTATAAGTTTTACACAAGGAATAAGGTCAGGCTTTTCCTTGGTAAATTGTTGGAGCCAGTAGGTTAATTCATCTAATTCGTAAGGGAGTAATCGTACTAATGCTTTTTGTAATTCTCTGGAAAACAATTCTGCACTAAAACTTACTTTTTCCAAGACGGTTTTAGTATATTCATACATTGCTCTTGCCATGGTTTAACGGTTTTAAAATGTTTTAGCGTAAACTTAAACTGTTATAAAGTAAAGATTTATCAAATGGCACGAATTTTAAATTAATTATAGATCAGAAACCTTGCTCAGTAAATTGTCTTTGGTTTCTTTTAAAGTGTTTTTAATAGTGTTAAAATGCTTTTTGGCATCATCTACAGTCCGGTCGTTAATTTTCCCGATTAAATCATCAAAAAAATCGATGGATTCATCAATGATACTTTCAGCTTTGTCTGCTAACTTAGGATGTTCGTCTTGCCAGTCATAGCAGGCTTCTATAACTTCAGCGATTTGTTCGTTGAGAAGTTTCTTAAGAGTTCTTTTTTTAGCCATTATTTAGTTGTTTAATGATGGAGTAAAGGTAACAATTTTTACCCAATTTTTCCTAAAAAAATACTAAAAATTCATGTATATTTGTTTTGAACGATTGTAAAAAATGTATATATGTTGACTAAACAGAAAGCCTTTGGTATTGGGCTTATGAGTGGTACATCACTGGATGGGGTAGATGTAGTTTATGTGTGTTTTGAGGGAACAGATTCGGGGATAAACTACGATATAATCCATGGTGAGACGATGCCTTATGATGAAACATGGCAAACCCGCTTGCAACAAGCTTATTATACAGATGCGGCATCACTGTCAAAACTGCATGTGGATTACGGATTTTATTTAGGAAGGGTCGTGCGTTCATTTATTGCAGAAAACCGGATCAAAACTTTGGACTTTATCGCTTCTCACGGTCATACGGTATTTCATCAACCCAAGGAACGTTATACCTTACAAATAGGTCACGGGGCTGCTATAGCCCAGAGCACCGGTCATATCGTGGTCTGTGATTTCAGAGCACAGGATGTCATCAGGGGCGGGGAAGGTGCACCACTGGTTCCTTTGGGGGATGAGTATTTGTTTTCAGATTATGACTATTGTTTAAATATTGGTGGCTTTGCTAATTATTCTTATGCTGAAAAAGGGGTGAGATTAGCCAAAGATTTGTGTCCGGCCAATATTTTACTCAACCATTATACCCGTCAGCAGGGGTTGCCGTATGATGATGGCGGGCAATTGGCAAAAGCAGGACGTATCAATACTGAACTTTTACAGGCGCTGAATACTTCAGACTTTTACATACATGCCGGGTCAATGGCTTATGAACATGTTGAGGCGTATTTTTTGCCCTTAATTGAACAATATGATTTAGCTTTGGAAGATACCCTGAGAACTCTGGTGGAACATATCGCAGGTGTGATTGCCCGAACTTTAAAACCCAATGCAAGTGTTTTGACTACCGGTGGTGGAGCCTATAATGCTTTTTTCATTGAAAGATTGCGACAATTGTCCGGGGCAGATATAAAATTACCATCTCCGGTGTTAATAGACTATAAAGAGGCTTTGATTTTTGCTTTATTGGGTTGGTTACGGTTACAAAACAGGGTTAATATCCTGTCAAGCGTTACTCATGTGGACAAAGATCATTCCTCCGGACAGGTGTACTACCCTTAAACCTTGATTTTTATCATGTTTTTAGGGTGTTATTTGTATCAAATGATATACAGGAATATGGAAAAATAGTGTAATTTTGCAGCTGTTTTTTAAAAGCACAAATCTTATGTTTAGCAATTTCCTTGGTAAAAGCCCATTGTGGTACAAATACACTATTATTGGATTTCTTATTTTCAATGTTTTTTCATATTTCATTTTAGGCCCTGCAATTACTTCATGGCTTTTTATAGGTGAATTTATTTTCACATTGGCGATGGCCTTAAAATGCTATCCGCTACAAAGTGGTGGTTTATTGGCTATTGAGGTACTGGCATTAGGTCTAACCAACCCTCATAATGCTTACCATGAGGTCGAAAGTAATCTGGAAGTGATATTGTTACTGGTCTTTATGGTGGCGGCCATCTATTTTATGAAACCTTTACTGATGTATATTTTCAGTAAAACTTTTACTAAGATCAAGTCAAAAATACTTTTGTCCATGCTCTTTGTGTTTCTGGGAGCTGTTTTATCGGCATTTCTGGACGCTTTGACTGTGACAGCTGTATTTATTAGTGTAGCAGCCGGTTTTTATGGCGTTTACCATAAAATTCATTCCAGTGATTCAGATTATGATGAAGGCGGACAATTGGATCGCGAGCAATTGAGCGGAGAAACTTTGGAACAGTTCAGGTCATTTTTACGTTCTTTGGTGATGCATGGGGTCGTAGGAACTGCGCTTGGTGGTGTGATGACTTTGGTAGGAGAACCACAAAATCTTTTGATAGGAGCTAAAATGGGTTGGGATTTTCTGGAATTCTTCCATTATTCCCGTTATGTCACTATCCCAACGTTCTTTGCCGGTATTTTGACTACATTTATCTTAGAAAAATTCAAATTGTTTGACTTTGGGGCTGAATTGCCGCCGGTTGCAAGAACAATTATAGAAAATTATACGGCAAAAGAGGATGCCAACCGTACGAACAAAGAAAAGAAAGCCTTGATTATTCAAGCAGTTGCCGGTGTATTCTTGATTGTTGGATTAGCCTTACACGTAGCGCCTGTTGGTATGATTGGTCTTGGGCTGATAATCTTTCAAACGGCCTTTATGGGGATTACAGAAGAACATCAATTGGGTCATGCTTTTGAAGAAGCGCTACCGTTTACCGGATTGATTGTGGTGTTCTTTGTCATCGTGGCCATGATACATGACCAACATCTGTTTTCACCGATTATCCATTATGTACTCAGTATGGATATAGAGAAACAACCCGCCATGTTTTATCTGGCTAATGGGGCTTTGTCAGCTATCAGTGACAATGTCTTTGTGGCGACGGTATATATCAATGAGGTGTTAGCGGCTTATAATGCCGGGGAGATCAGCAGAGGTCATTTGGAAACCCTTGCAGTTGCTATTAATACCGGAACAAACCTTCCGTCTGTAGCAACACCTAATGGGCAGGCAGCATTTTTGTTCTTGTTGACGTCCACTTTGGCACCGCTTATTAATCTTTCATACTTAAAAATGGTGAAAATGGCATTGCCATACACTATAGTATTGACTGTAGTAGGTTTGCTGGGTGTGTTGTTTTTATTACCTGAATTTTAAAAGCATTACCGAAGCCTGAGTTTATCGGATAATTTTTTTTTATATTTAGCGTTTGTAGGATATGCTGAATAGTATTGAAGTGCATGAATAATTGTGTGTTTCAAAATGAAGCATAATAATTTTGGGTGTAAGACCTGATAAAAGTGTTGTGTTTTCAGTAATTTTGACTAATAATTAAAACAATAAATATATGTTTATAGCCTTACAACAAACGCCTATTGATTCGTTAGCTACTCAAGAACCATTACCACCGGTAGAAAAAACACTATCCGTTTTTGAATTGATACAAAATGGAGGACTGTCAGCGCAGATTATTATTGTGTTGTTACTTGTTATGCTTGCCGTGGCCTTGTATATTTATTTTGAACGTTTGTCAGCTATTAAAGCGGCATCCAATGTTGACAGGGATCTGATGAATCAGGTTAAAAATCATGTTTTAAAAGGAAATCTGGAAGCTGCCCGTCTGTCTTGTGCTCAGGATAAATCACCGGCAGCCAGAATGATTGAGACCGGTATTTCCCGTATTGGAAAGCCATTGGACGATATCAATAAAGCGATTGAGAATAAAGGTAGTCTTGAAATTTATAAATTAGAAAAAAATGTCAGTATTCTGGCAACTATTGCCGGCGCGGGACCTATGATTGGCTTTTTGGGAACGGTAGTGGGGATGATTTTGGCATTTCATGAAATGGCGAGTAGCGGCGGCCAAGCCGAAATGGGAATGTTAGCCTCAGGGATATATACTGCTATGAGTACGACTGTAGCCGGATTGATTGTGGGTATTATAGCTTATATTGCTTATAACCATCTGGTAGTACGTACCAATAAAGTTGTGTACGAGATGGAAGCCCAATCAGTGGAATTTTTGGATTTACTCAACGAACCGGCTTAACAGAGGATTATGAAATTTAAAGGAAGAAACAAAATAAGCCCGGAATTTAGTATGGCATCCATGACGGATATCGTCTTTCTACTACTGATTTTCTTTATGCTAACGGCAAATTCGCCTAATGCCTTAGACCTTTTATTACCCAAAGCCAAGGGTAAATCTACCAATACCCAACAGGTATCGGTAAGTGTGAAAAAAGATTTGACCTATTATGTTGATGGGGCTCAACTGTCAGCTGAAGATCTGGAACAAACATTGGTTACTAAATTAGCAGATCAGGATAAACCAACCATACTCTTACGCGTGGAAGAAAGTGTCCCGATAGAATATGCCGTGATGGTTATGGATGTTGCTAACAGGTATAAATTTAAAGTTATTTTAGCTGTAAGACCTAAATAAGCACTTATGTCTTTTTTTAAAACAGAACACGAAAAAAAAGCGACGATTAAAACGGCGTTGATCATGATATTACTCTTAATATCGTTCTTTTTGGTGGGCTTAACCTATCTGGATCCACCGGAGGAGATGGGTATTGAGATTAATTTTGGAACCTCAGATGACGGTAGGGGTGAGGTACAACCCTTTACCAATAAAACACCAAAAAATATCCCCCAACAGACAGAATCGAAACCGACTAAATCACCGGTGAAAGATGCTGCACTTACGCAAGATGAAGAAGACGCTCCCGTAGTCAGTAAGGCTGAGAATAAGCCCAAAAAAGACAAGCCGGTGACTAATAAACCTAAAAAGTCTGAAAAACCAAAACCTGATAAGTCCACCAGTGATGCACTCAATAACATTCTCGGTGCACCCGGTGTCAACAACCAACCCTCATCAGGTCATGGTGATGGTCAGGGAAACGGGGATCAAGGGCAAATAGACGGCAATCCCTATGCCAATGCCTTTTATGGCGGTGGTAGCGGTAGTGGCTCAGGTTATGGCCTCAACGGTCGTAAGAGGGAAAGTTATGACAAGAAAAAGCCGAATTGTAATGAAACCGGTAGAGTGGTTGTTCGGATTGAAGTGAACCGGTCCGGTAAGGTTGTCAAAGCAACGCCCGGTGTCAAAGGAACGACCAATACGGCTCCTTGTTTGATGGAGCCTGCCCGAAAAACAGCCTTGTCTTACCGTTTTAATGCGGATAACAAAGCGCCCAAAACACAGATAGGTTTTGTTATCGTTAACTTTAGCCTGGAATGACGTATCAAGAAACATTAGATTGGTTGTTTGCCCAATTACCCATGTACCAGCGTATAGGTCAGACGGCCTTTAAAAAAGACCTCAATAACACTTTGGCTTTTGCTGATGTTTTGGGAAATCCACACCGTAAGTTTAAGAGTATTCATGTGGCGGGTACCAACGGTAAAGGTTCTACCTCACATATGTTGGCGTCTGTACTTCAGGAAGCCGGGTATAAAGTGGGTTTATACACCTCACCGCACCTTAAGGATTTTAGAGAGCGGATTAGAGTCAATGGACAGTGTATTCCTAAGCGAACTGTTTCCTCGTTGATTACCAAGCACAAAGCCTTTTTGGAACAACAGGGATTGTCGTTTTTTGAGATGACGGTAGGCATGGCTTTCTATTATTTTGCCAAAGAACAGGTTGATATAGCAGTAATCGAAGTGGGATTGGGTGGAAGGTTGGATTCAACCAATATCATCACCCCGGAATTATCGGTTATTACCAATATAGGACTGGATCACACAGCGATGTTGGGCCATACTTTAAAAGAAATTGCCTTTGAAAAAGGAGGGATTATCAAACCACATATACCGGTAGTCATAGGTGAAAACCAAAAAGATCCGCTTGAGGTGTTTAATCAACTGGCTCAAGACCGGGAGTCACCTGTTTACTACGGTTTTCAATACGGCGGAAAAATGTATGATACAGCGCTGAAAGGCGGCTATCAACAACACAACGTCAAAACGGTTCTTACGGCTGTAGAGGTTTTAAATACACTGGGTTGGACTATCACAGACCGCCATCTGGAAGATGGTTTACAATATGTGATTAAAAACACCGGATTGATGGGGCGTTGGCAAATCATGTCAGAACAACCTGCGGTTATTGCAGATATTGCGCATAATAAAGATGGTTTAACTTATACCATGTCCCAACTGCAAGCGATGACTTACAAACAATTGCATATGGTTATTGGAGTGGTCAATGATAAGGATCTGGAGATGATGTTGGCTTTACTACCGCCACAAGCAATCTATTATTTCTGTAAGCCCGATGTGCCCAGGGG
The DNA here is from genome assembly GCA_002747695.1 of Flavobacteriia bacterium. Lineage (GTDB taxonomy): Bacteria > Bacteroidota > Bacteroidia > Flavobacteriales > Flavobacteriaceae. Next base: position 1,731 of record PDQD01000027.1, on the reverse strand, counting down.
TTTAGATGTCAGTGTTTTGCATGATGAAGCTCAAAAATACGGTTTAAAGGGTAAATCCTACGCTTCAGTAAAAACAGCCTTAAAAGCAGCTCAAAAACAAGCCTGTGCTGATGATGTGATTTATGTGGGCGGCAGTGCGTTTGTCGTGGCTGAGGTTGTTTGATTCTAACGTTTAAGCTCAAAATTTCTACCCAGATATACTTTTCTGACCATTTCATCACTGGCCAATTCTTCCGGCGTTCCTTCTTTGAGAATACCGCCTTCAAACATAAGGTAAGTGCGATCTGTTATGGCTAAGGTTTCATGGACATTGTGATCTGTAATCAAAATACCGATGTTGCGGTCTTTCAGATGGGCTACAATACTTTGAATATCCTCAACGGCAATAGGATCCACACCGGCAAAAGGCTCATCGAGTAAAATAAAATTGGGATCAGAAGCTAATGCTCTGGCTATTTCGGTACGACGGCGTTCCCCACCGGAAAGTAAATCACCATTACTTTTTCTGACTTTTTCCAATGAAAACTCTTCAATAAGTGCCTCCAGTTTATCTTTTTGTTCTTTTTTGGACCGATGGGTAAACTGTAATACTGACATAATGTTTTGCTCCACGCTCAGTTTCCTGAAAACAGATGCTTCCTGTGCCAGATAGCCTATACCTTTTTGAGCCCTTTTGTACATGGCATCTCCGGTAATATCATCATTGTCAATAAAAATTTTACCTTCATTGGGTTTGATCATACCCACAATCATATAAAAAGAAGTGGTTTTACCGGCACCGTTAGGACCTAAAAGTCCGACTATTTCCCCGCGTTCTACTTCTATATCGACGCCTTTGACCACATATCGGTCACCGTATTTCTTTTTGATGTTTTCAGCTCTCAGCTTCATATGTTTGTTCAGTTTTTAAATTTGTTTGTCAGCTTGTTTTAATCACCTAAATCGCTATTGTTGATACATATTTGTTGTGAAAAGTTATTTTTTAAGCTTTTTAGAGAAATGTAATCAAATATACTTCCCATTATAAAAAATAAAGTGAATAATAAAGGAACTAATATAATCCAACTCATACTTATAGCTGCGTTCTTGTCCAATAGACTGATTTCTGCTTGGGTATTGTCTATGTCTACCATGTATAAAAACTTGGTAATAATTAAAATTTGCAGATTAAATAATAAAAGAAGAAAACAAAGTTTAAAACTCATTTTATTTTTATAATAATAATAAAATTGAATAACAAAAAACAGAACACAAACAAGTGTGAAAACGTAATTGTTAAGATTTCTATAAGCTTTTATATGACTTAAATTTAATCCTAAAGCATTGCTGATAAATATAGACGTCAATAAAAAAATTGCTCCAAATTTTCCAAAATGTTTATCAAGTCTTTTCATAAATCATAACTTTATCACATTCTTCGACTACATACAGTTCCCTGTTCATCCCAATAAGGATTTTCTCCTTTTTTATATTCAAGGTCAGTTATTTCTCCATCATTTAGTTGTTCTGCAAACCAAATATGTTCTATAGGCTTGAAAGTTGATTGTTTAAATTTTGTTGCTTTATAAATATAAGTTTTACCAACTTCAAGTTCCTCGACAATATGATTATTTTCATCAAATGGACCTTCTATTTTTTCGACTAAAGGTTTTGCAAATTTTATAGAAGCACCTCGTTTAACTTGCTCACTCATTTTTACATTAGGGTTGTGAGGTCTAATCTTAATTGTTA
>PDQD01000026.1 GCA_002747695.1 Flavobacteriia bacterium | reverse complement strand
AATTTAAATTATTTCACACTTCATTAACGGCTCATCTGAATTCATTGTAATAATATTGCGTTGTAATAATGTTAGCAATCATTTTAAGTGAAAAATATTAGTCTTTCCTTAGTGTTTATGTTTTTAGTTTTAGGTGTATTGGCGCAAGACAATGGGGCTGATATCCCAACATACACGATCAAAGGAAAAATAACAGACGGCGAGACCAAGAATCCGATGATTCATACCCATATCATCAACCTCAACCGTGTAACGGCAACCATGACGTCCAGTACAGGGCACTATAAAATAAAGGTCAATGAAAATGATACTTTGTATTTTTCATATGTAGGCTATCAATCTATTAAGCTCAGAGTCACTAAGGATATACTCAAAGGAAATGATTTAGACGTTGTAATGTATGAAGTTCCTATAGAATTGGGAGAGGTGCGTATCAAACCATACCAATTGATAGGAGTGCTTGAGGTCGATTCCAAGCATGTACCGGTCAACAAATATGAACATGTAGAAATAGCCGGTTTACCTCAGACCTATCAAACGGGAGAGCCTGTGGCTCATGTCTATGATACCCCGCTTGATGCTGTTTTTCACCCCATAGATTACCTCTATGAAATGTTTGGTAGTAAACCCAAGCAGCTCAGGCGTTTGAAAAAACTACGCTCTCAGGATCAATTACGTGAGATACTTGAGACAAAAGCCAACAGGGAGGTGCTTATGGAATACCTGAAAATGGATAGAGAACAACTAAACTCTTTGTTGAACTACTGCAATTATTCAGAATACTTTATCAGAAATGCTTCAGATTTGCAAGTGATAGAAGCGGTGCTGGATTGCTATGAGAATTACAAGGCGGTTCACAGCGGCAGCACTAAAAGTGATAGGATTAAAAACTAAAAAAAAATCGGATAATTCATGCTATCCGATTTCTTTGATGGGTTTGTTATATAAGTTAAGCTGTTATATTTACGCTTCTTCTTTTGACTTTTTTCGTGATTTATTTTCTTTAAAACGCTCTATTAATGAGCCAAATAACCAATAAGGCACAACAAATGATAAGGCGAAAATCAACAACCAAAATCCAATGGTAAAAATGAATAAGAATAATATAACACCTGAAAATTGTGAAAAATCCATAATTTCTAACTTTGATTATGCTACAAAAGTAATAAAAAATGATAATTATAAAAAGTATATAATTGTTTTTTCTTTCAACAAATTGTTTCTTGTCTGTTGAAAAGTCCTGAAATCTAAGGTTTAGGGCAATTAAACCTCAAATTTACTACCTGATTATTTGACCGTATTTGCATAGTCCGGTGTTTATTAATTCCTTTTAATCACTGTCATTCAGTGGTATATCTTGTGGGGTGTTTGGGATAAAAATAGCTCAGATTAAAGTCTTACAGTTAACTCAAAAAATGGTATGAGTTTAATTAGTATCTTTGGCGCTAATCTTGATTAAAATTTTATCCAATGAATAAAGTCTTATTATTTATCGTCTCGCTACTTGGCGCTTTAGGTGTTATTTTAGGGGCTTTGGGTGCTCATGCGCTCAAAGATAAACTGGGTGTAGAAGGGTTAAAAAACTTTGAAACCGGTGTCAAATATCATATGTTTCATGTCTTGGTATTGCTAATCGTACAATTATTCCCAAAACTGACCGCTTCAGATAAGCTATGGGTGAGTGTTTTGTACATACTCGGTATTGTATTTTTTTCCGGGTCACTTTATGTCATCAGTACAGGTTTAATTCCCGCTAAAAGTATTTGGTTTGTGACACCCCTCGGTGGATTGATGTTTATAGCCGGATGGTTGCTTTTAGGCTGGAAATTATTAATGCGCTAAACGTTGTTGTAGTTAGACAAAGAATTTGACGTTGAATATTTGATGCCGAAGGTTAAAGTTGGCATTATGGCGTAACCAAAGGCTAAAGGCGAAAGGCCAAAGACTAACAGCTAATAGTCTGCCCGGACATTAGTTATGATACCGAAGACGAAAGTCCGAAGTAAGATGCATCAAGCATGTAGCCTCGAAAACCTAACAACCAAAGGCCAAAGGCTAACAGCAAATAGCCTTCCCGGACATTAGTTATGATACCGAAGACGAAAGTCCGAAGTAAGATGCATCAAGAATGCAGCCTCGAAAATCTAACAACCAAAGGCTAAAGACTTGCAGCTGATTCCAAACACTCAACACCTTTACATCCCCTTAGTCAGATGTTTTACAAATTCATTTTCAGACAGGAACTCTTTTAAAATCACTTTAAGAGCGGTATATGTAGGGACGGCTAATACCATACCGAGAATTCCAAACAGATAGCCACTGGCAAGAATCACTAAAAAGATTTCCAAGGGGTGGGATTTGGTGCTTTTTGAAAAAATATACGGTTGACTGAAGAAATTATCTATGAGTTGTGCGCCTATATAACCAACCAGTACCCAGATGGCTTTAGGTAAAATTTGGGTTGTGAAGTTTAAACTGACATCATTGGTTAAGGTAAATATAATGATAAAGATACCTCCTATGAGTGGTCCTACATAAGGAATAAGGTTAAACAAGGCGGCTATCACAGCAATGACAAAGGCGTTTTCAATCCCTACAATGGATAAAACGACGAGATAGATGATGAATAAAATGCTGATTTGAGCAATAAGTCCAAGGAAATAGCGGGATAAAAGGTTTTTAATCTTTTCTGTGGATCTTAGAACTTTGGGCTCTATATCGTCGGGGATTAAGGCTTTAAAGGTGTTGTTAAACAGCTTGGAATCGCTCATAAAAAAGAAACTGATAAACAATACGGATAAGAAACCTATAATCAGATTACCAAAAGCACCTATCAAAGAATTCATAAAGTTGGGAATTACCTTGAGGTAATCACCAAAGTTAAACTCTTGTAAGCGTTCTATGATATTAATGTCATATGTCAAAAGAAAGTTATTGACCTGCGTAATCATATAGTCATACCTTTGTCTGAATTCCTCTGAATTCAACAGGGATAAATTTTCACTCTCTTTGATGATTAACGGGATAAATAAGCTGATAAAACCAGAGATTATTAGAAATAATATAAAGATACTGGTTACAACGGCTATTGTTTTACTAACTTTCATCTTTTTGGTCATAAACAGTATTAAAGGTCTGAAAATAAGCGCGATGACCAACGAGATGAAAATATAGATGATTACCGAACTCAATTGGAATAAAATATAACCTGCCAATGCAATAATAAATAAGGTTGCTACGGCACGTAAAATCCCTCTTGAAATGGTTTTAGAATCGAATGACTGTTGTGACATTGTGTTCAAAATTTGCCGTAAAAATACAATAATTATACTTACGTGATAGCTTGACCAGAGTAGTATAGAGGAGCAGATAAACTGTGGGCTATAAACAAAATCAATGATTATCTGCAGACCCCTGAAATATTTTATTATTTTAGCTCATTCAAAAGAAAACACATGTCAAAAAAACAAAACGTTGAGCGACAGTTTGTCCCCGCCAAACTCAATAGGTTTCTGTTAGTCAAATTGCCTTCGGCCTATTTTACCGGTATAAGAATTAGGCAGATAGATGATCATCAGACGGTAGTCAGTGTCAGGCATCGGTGGATCAATCAAAACCCGTTCAGATCTCTTTATTTTGGGGTTCAGGCCATGGCGGCAGAGCTTTCCACAGGCGTCATGGTTATGCGTAGTATTGCTAAAACAGGCAAGCGTATTTCTATGCTCGTCACTGAACAAAAAGGCGGTTTTTACAAAAAAGCTACCGGAAAAATCACGTTTGTTTGTAACCAGGGGCATCAGATAGATGAAGTTATTCAGCGGGCTATTGTAACCGGAGAAGGGCAAAAACTGACTCTGACCTCGTCCGGTACCAATACAGACGGGGTAGAAGTGTCTTCCTTTAGTTTTGAATGGAGTATCAAAGTAAAACCCTGATGTTAAAGACGATAAAAATATATTACAAGCAATCCAATGCTGTAGATAAAATCATTGTCCTGCTGATTCTTGTCTTTCTTGTACTTCTGATACTGCAAGTGGCTCAGGTCGATTACAGTTTTTTGAGGTTGTACCCTGAGGCCAAATCTTTATTAAAAAAACCATGGACACTTTTGTCTTACGCCGGGGTGCATGAGCATTTTATTCCGTTATTCACGAATTGTTTGATATTGTATTACTTTGGACAGCTGTTTTTAGATTTTTTCAAAGAAAAGCAATTAATACTCTATCTTTTACTGAGTGTTGTCGTTGGAGGTTTGGTTTATGTGTTGGTTTATAGTGTTAGTGCTGCCAAAGCGACTTATTTGTCAGGACTGACGGTTGGTATCACCGGACTCATGGCAGGAATGCTCACTAAAATACCGTCATATAATATTAATTTGCGATTTATTGGAGCGGTCAGGATTTGGTTTATATTTGCAATTTGGCTGTTATTGGCAGGATTGATTAACTTAGGAACAAACACTCCGGCTGTGGCGAGTCTGTTGGCCGGTGCATTAACTGGGTTTGTGTTGACCCGGTTTTTTAATGAAGGAAAGGGGCTGTTACGTATGTTTGATACACCAGCTAAGAAAACACCTTTGAAAGTGTATAAAAATCCTAACCAAAAAACGAAACTAAGTCATCGTTCACAAAAAAATATTCAGGATGAGATCGATAGGATTTTAGACAAGATTAATAAAACAGGTTATGATAGCTTAACGGCAGAAGAAAAACAATTTTTGTTTAACCAAAGTAAAACAAATGGCAACTAAATCCAAAAATAAATCTTTTGGACATTATGTGATGGTTATCATCACATTTATACTGACACTACTATTATTATTGGGGTATATTTCTGTCTATATACCTCCCGCTACTTTAGGACGTTTAGCCGGTTATAGTCTCTTTATACCGGTATTGATACTGCTCAATTTCGTTGTTTTATTGTATTGGCTGTTTAAAATGAAACGCTATTTCTGGCTGACCTTTGTGGTACTCGCCATTGGCTATTCCTATGTAAAGCGTACCTATAAGATTTACAGTAAGAAAGTCATCAAGTCTGAAGACGTTAAATTGATGAGTTACAATGTACGAATGTTTAACAAATACGAATGGTCCAAACAAGACAGTGTTCCTCAAAAAATTGCTGATTTTGTAGCTCAAAAATCGCCTGAAATCTTGTGTTTACAAGAGTTTACATTAGATAAAAGAGCTTTTATGGACTACCGGTATAAATTTGAAAAGTTGAGTAATGGTACAAAAACAGGGATGGGGCAAGCCATTTACTCTAAATTTCCCATTGTTAACAAAGGTAGTTTTGATTTTAAAGATTCAGCTAACAATGTGCTGTTTGCCGATATAGCCATGGATACAGATACTGTACGGGTGTACAATCTGCATTTACAATCCATTAGATTAAATTTAAAAAAACAATACTTTGGTGAAAAAGATGCTGAACATTTGTCCATGAAAATAGGTAAGGTTTTTCAATTACAACAAGGGCAGGTGGAACAGGTGCTTGAACATCAATCCGGTAGCCCTTATCCGGTAATCATTATGGGTGATTTTAACAACACGGCGTTCTCGTGGGTTTATAGAAAATTGCTCAAGGGAAAACGCGATGCCTTTGTTAGTGCCGGTGGTGGTTTTTCTCCTACTTATCAATATACATTACCCTTGCGTATAGATTTTATAATGGTTGATAAGAAGTTTAAAATCAATCATTTCAGAACCTATGACGTACCGTTTTCAGATCATTACCCCAGTATGGCAAGAATAGCCAAAAAATAATGTTTAATACATGTTAATATTATAAATATTTTTGCAACCTGATAAGGTATAGACTTATATTTTTTATGTAGGTTTGCATTTGATTATATCTCATTATGGCGTTTGAAATTTTTCTTACAATTTTTTTAGTCCTGCTCAATGGATTTTTTGTAGCCGCAGAATTTTCTATTGTAAAAGTCCGCTATTCTCAAATACAACTCAAAGCGGAGCAGGGTCACAAACTGGCTAAAAAATCGCAGCACATTATTAAAAACCTCGATACTTATTTGTCGGCGACCCAATTGGGTATTACCCTGGCAAGTCTTGGTCTGGGGTGGATTGGTGAACCGGTTGTTGCCAAGGGTATTGAGCGCTTATCTCATGCGTTGAATTTTCAGATTCCTGAAGCCTATCTTCATGAAATATCTTTTGTGGTGGGATTCCTGTTTATTACAACCCTTCATATTGTCTTTGGTGAGTTGGCGCCCAAATCTATAGCGATCAGGAAAGCTGAACCCACAACATTTGCTGTTGCGTATCCGTTGTACTGGTTCTTTGTGATTTTCAGACCATTTATTTGGTTGATGAACGCCTTGTCCAATGCATTCTTGAAATTGATAGGCATTGAGCCTGTTGGTGAAGATGAAACCCACAGTGTAGATGAGTTACGTCTGCTCATTGATCAAAGTAAGCAAGGGGGGGAAATACAGGCAGAGAATTATGAAATTATTAAAAATGCTTTTGATTTTACGGATCATAATGCCAAACAGATTATGGTGCCCAGGCACGATATTTTCGCCTTGGAAAATGATTTGAGTACGACTGAAATTGTTGAAAATATTTTGAGTAACGGTTATTCTCGTATTCCTATCTATGAAGAATCATTGGATAATATCCTTGGGATTGCTTATGCTAAAGACGTATTCAGAGAATACTTTAAAAACCCGAAATTTAAAATCAAAAACGCACTCAATCCAGTGTATTATGTTTATGAAAACAAACTGATTAGTGAGATTTTAACCGAGTTTCAAAAACAACGCATTCATCTGGCTATTGTTATCGATGAATTCGGGAGTACACAGGGGATCATTACACTGGAAGATATCTTAGAAGAATTGGTTGGTGAAATACAGGACGAAGAAGATGATGAAAAACCCATAGTGGTATTGACTAAGGAGGGCGAGTATGCTGTTAAGGCCACCCAATCTCTTGTTGATATCAATGACCAATTGCCCAAGCCGTTTGAAGAGAATGAGAATTACACCACTTTATCAGGTTTGGTGTTGTACCACTTCAAAAGAATACCAAAAGTCAATGATACAATCACTGTAGACGGGTATGAAATCAAAGTTGTAAAAATACACCGTAGAATTATTCAGCATGTACTTTTAAAACCTGTTCATGATGGAAATTCAGATCAATAATCATAAATCCAATAGAATAAATATGAAATCAAAATTTTTCACTGTATTAGCAGTGTTTATGACAGTTGTGACCTTTGCTCAAGAGAAACATCTCACCATAAAAGATGCGGTATTGGGCTATTATAAAGGCTTATATCCTGAACGTTTGTCCGGTGCACAATGGATGGAAGATGAAGACCTTTTTGTTTACTATGATCAAAGAGGCATGATTATCAATAATGCACAGGGAAAGGCCGTAGGTCAGGTAGGAATGCAAGAGATCAGTGCGGTATATCCGGGTTTGCCATACCCGCCGTACTTTACGCAGTTGACTGCCAACAAAGGGTTTTTCAGCTACCAAAATAACTATTACCTATATGATGTTAAGAACTACAAACCTTTATTGAGTATTACATTAGATAGTAAAGCGGCCAATCAGGAGTTCTGTATGATCAATGACGCGTTGGCTTATACGATAGACAATAATCTGTATATCGCTACTGCCGATAATCCTAAAATTCCCGTAACCACTATTGCTGATAAAAATATTGTTTCCGGACAGACCATACATCGTAATGAATTTGGAATTTCCAAAGGTACTTTTTGGTCGCCCAAAGGAAATTATCTGGCGTTTTACCAAAAAGATGAAACCAATGTCTCATCTTACCCTTTGGTTGACGTGACAACCTATCCTGCAGAATTGACTGAAGTAAAATATCCCATGGCAGGGCAGGGTAGTGAACAAGCTAAAATAGGCGTTTTCAGTCTTAACCTGAAACTATTGACTTATCTGGATATTGATACTTCAGATGAACATTATTTAACCAATCTGGCATGGTCTCCGGATGAAAGATATATCACTCTGGCAGAAGTTAACCGCGCTCAGGATCACTATTGGTTAAATGTTTACGATGCCCAAACTGGTAAAAAAATTCATACGATTTTAGAAGAGCAAAATGAGCGTTGGGTAGAGCCGGAAAACCCGGTCGTATTCATTCCCGGTTCTGATTCCCGTTTCTTATGGCTCAGTGAAAAAGACGGTTTTATGAATGTGTACAGCTATGATTTATTAAAAAAGGAAAACAGACAGCTTACAGATTTTGATTTTGTAGTAACAGAAATCATGGGCTTTGACAAAGATGCTCAACATGTGTTTGTTCAGGCGACCGGAGAAGACCCCAAAGGTTTGCAAGTGTATAAAATCAATATTGAAACTCAAGAAGTAGAAAAAATAACTAAAAAGAGCGGTACGAATTACGCTTTGTTAAGTCCTTCCGGTAAATATATTCTCAATCAGTTTACGAATCTTACAACCCCTAATATTACGAGCATTATTAACACCGAAACAGGTGTTGAAAAAGTATTGGAAGAAGCCGTTAACCCGCTTAAAGATTATCATTTGGGTACCACAGAGTTTGTGACGCTAAAGGCTGAAGACGGTACAGCGTTGGAATGCCGCCAGATTTTACCGGCGGATTTTGATCCGGAAAAAAAATATCCGGTGTTGGTTTATGTCTATGGTGGTTCACATGCGCAATTAGTAACTGATACATGGTTGGGTGGTAGTAATTTATGGATGCAGTATATGGCAGCTGAGGAGGATTACATCGTCTTTACGATGGATAACCGCGGCTCTGATCATCGTGGATTTGCTTTTGAAAGTGTATGCCATAGGAATCAGGGTGTAGAAGCGATGAAAGATCAGGTTGTAGGTGTGGAATACCTCAAATCATTACCCTATGTAGATACAGACAGAATTGCTGTTCACGGTTGGAGTTATGGTGGCTTTATGACAATTTCACTGTTGCTCAATTATCCTGATTTGTTTAATGCAGGGGTTGCCGGTGGTCCTGTTACCGATTGGAAATACTACGAAGTGATGTACGGTGAACGTTATATGGACACACCACAAGAAAACCCTGAGGGTTATAAAAACACCCGGGTACATGAAAAAATAACCAACCTGAAATCCCCCTTATTGATTATTCATGGTAGTGTGGATGATGTCGTGGTTTCACAGCACAGCATGACTTTACTGAAAGAAGCGGTAGAGAAAGAGATTCCTATCGACTTCTTTACTTATCCTATGCATAAACACAATGTAAGAGGTAAAGACAGGGTACACCTTATGGAAAAAGTTCTGCATTATATAATGGAGAAAAACAAATAAGATACAATTGTTGTAAAACAATGTTTGATTAAATCAGTTATTATCCGCGGCACAAAGTGCCGCGGATAATTTTTTAGGGTGTTCTCAATAGACTCAGAAACCTTGTTAAGCTTATGCTATCTTTCTTGGGTTGATCAAAATTTCCTTTTACTTTTCTACAGGACTTATGACAAAAACAAGTCTAACCACATTTAGATTCGCCACAGCTTTTACACTTGAGGCAACCTTCTTCATAGATGAGTCCTTCGGGATCACCACACTCAGGACATTTTTTGTCAACGGCTGTCGTGCCATCAGGGATAAAACGTTTTAAGGCTCTTGAGACGCCGTTTTTCCAGGTGTTAATATTTTCATCAAACAGGTTGAGGTTGTTGACCAAATCAACGACATAATGCAATGGCATGCCGTGACGTAAGACACCTGATATCAGCTTGGCATAGTTCCAGAACTCTTTGTTGAAAGAACGGGACAGACCTTCGATGGTTACTTTATAACCCTCAGTATCCTGATATTGGAAATCATAACGGGCGATACCATCATCTTCACGGTTTTTAATGACCCATCCTTTTTCTACCCAGTCCGGCAAATCAAAAGCGTCTTTGGCTTTTCCGGTGAATATTTCATAGGGTTTATTGTCTTTCAATCCTACGACTGCAAGCCATTTTTCATTGTCATTAAAGAAACGTATGACTGCTGCTTCGAGTTTAGCAGGACGTTTACCGAGGAATTGTTCGGTATTATCTCCGGGTGTGGATTTTTTCTTGTCGTCTGTTGATACTAATATACCACTACGTGACCCGTCTCTGTAAACCGTAATGCCTTTCAAACCTTGTTTCCATGCTTCTATATAGATGTCACTCACCAAACTCTCAGGAACATCAGATTTTAAATTGATGGTAGAACTGATAGAGTGGGTGGTGTATTTTTGCACTAAAGACTGTAATTCTACGCGTTTTTCCCAATTGATTTCAGGTGCTGTGGCACCGTAATAAGGGCTTTTGGTTATATCCGTTTCGCCGGTTATATCCATCCATGTTTTCAATTTGTTATGGAAAACGGTAAACTCTTCAAAAGCATCGCCTGTATCATCCACATAATCCACATTGACATTCTCATCGTTGGGATTTACCTTTCTGCGTCTGGTGTAGGATAGTAAAAATACAGGTTCTATACCTGAAGACACCTGTGCCAACATGCTAAGGCTTCCTGTAGGTGCAACGGTACTAATAGAGATATTACGGCGACCGTTGTTCATCATACGGTCGTAAATGTCCGGAAAATCAACTTTCATCATCTGTACAAAATCTGATTTTTCTTCAATGTTTCTGTTGAAAATATCAAATTGTCCTCTGGTAATCGCCATGTCTATACTGGAATCAAATTCTCCGCGTAATTTGGTGCGCATGATTTCGTCAGTCATATGCAGGGCTTCATCTGAATCAAATTTTAAACCTAAGGCGGCTAAAGCGTCTCCTATGGCTGTAAAGCCTAAGCCTGTACG
>PDQD01000066.1 GCA_002747695.1 Flavobacteriia bacterium | reverse complement strand
GACTGTCAATAGTCGCGTTAGATTTTACGCTTTCTTTTAAGATGATTTTATCATAATTATCCACCCCTGTTGCATAATAATACCTATTGATTAAATCCGGGTTTTCAACCAGAAAAACATCATTGGGATGTTTGATGATAAAGTCAACTAAAAAGTCATCGTTATAATATGTAAATCTGTTGTTGGGGTAAATACCAAACATAAAATTCCAGACCAAAAGCAATAGGAGTGTTACCTTTAGAAATCTCTGATTGAATCTAAAATAATACAATAGTGTCAGGGTTGTCAGTAAAGGTAACATGACCAAAAACTCGACATTTCCTACAGAATAAAAGGCGAATAGAACATGTAAAATAAGGACAATGACAGACGTTTTGAAAAACACAGTATTAATTTCCGGTCTTTTGACCAGAAGATGGCGTTGAACCATCAACTTTATGGCTTGAATAAGCCAAAACGCTAAAACAACCAAAGGTATAGCAAAAACAAGATTTTTCCGGATTAAGAACAAAGCACTCTGATGTACCTGAAAAAATGACCTGACACTACTGATCAGGATCAGTATAACATTCATTAAACCCATCTCAGACCGGGCACTTCCTGCGTAATAATCATGAAAAACAAAGTGCATCAGGTTTACGATGTTGACCGGTTCATGGTTATAAAAATACAAGACAGCTATATAAACTGCCGGAACTAAAAGTGCAGAAACAGCATAAACAACTATAGCTTTGAATTGCTTGACATATACAACAACCCCTATAAACAACCCTAACCACCAAAAAAAATGAATTTGATGAAATAAACTGGCCATAGTTGCCGCTAAGCCACTAAACAACATATAGCGGATCAAGGGTTTTTCCAAATATTTTAAAAAAAAGAAACTGCCTGATATTGAAAGGAAAACCGGAATGATATACGTTTCATTTTCTGTTCCGAATCTCATAGTATTGTAGCTGAAAGCCACTAAGAGAACAAGTAACAGAGATTCCTTAGTTTTTAATTTTAGTTTGATTAGAATTTTAAACAAAACAACCAAACTCGCCACTACAAAAAAAGCGTTTACCAACTTTGAAAAAGCCAGTACCTCAAGATTGGGCAGTATGGGGGTTATGACGTTGACAACCACATATAGAAAAGCGTTGTATAGCAGATGATGCGGGCTGAACAAATCTTGTCCGAATTTGACATTCGCTGCATAATGGTAAGCATCCAGTGTAGAATTGTGCGTTGGAAAAAAAACGTACAACACCCCCACAACAATAAAAGCAAGACTTACGTATAAAGGGCGATGTTGTAAATAATTTCTCATAATACCGTTAAAACATTACGCGCTTACCATCAGGCGTAAAAGAAATATGGGTTTGTAAGTGACAAATATACATTAGTCGGTCTTACAAACCCATATTAAATAAGGTTTAGTTTAAAAACTAGTTAGTCGTTGGAGCATTTTCCATAAGCTTGATAAACTCATCGAGTTTCGGCATGATAATAACCTCTGTACGACGGTTGATACTACGTCCTTCGGCGGTATTATTATCGGCCTTCGGCACATACTCACTTCGGGCACCGGCTGTGATACGCGCCGGGTTGATACCCATATTATGCTGGAAATAACGGGCAATAGCTGTTGCACGCATAGCGCTGAGATCCCAGTTGTCTTTGATACATGAGTTGGTAATAGGCACGTTATCGGTATGGCCTTCTATCAGGATATCATAATCTCTGTAATCATTGAGAATGGTGGTAAGTTTACCGAGAACTTCACCGGCACGATCCTGAATGACATAACTACCGGATTTGAATAACATCTTATCAGATAATGAAACAAATACCACACCTTTAAGGACTTTGACATTGACATCATCATCACTTAAATCATCCAATGAACGTTTGATTTTATTACTTAATGCCAAATTCATAGAATCTTTCTTACGGTTGATTTCAGTCAATTGGCGGATGTAAACATTAGCAGAATTGATCTCATCAAGCAATTTACCTATATTGACATTGCCTTGTTGATTCATGTTCACACATTTATCCAAAGCAGCTTGAAGTTGTTCGATACTGATGTTTTTTGTTTGTAATTGATCGTTTAAGAATTTTATTTTATTCTTAGAAGCATCATCTTCTGTACGACATTTCATAAGGTTTGATTTACAATCGATCAAGGATTGTTCAGATTGTTGGTATTTATTATTGAGCTCTTCATATTTCTTTGTACTTACACATGAAGATAAGCCTAAAGCGGCTACGATTAAAATTAAAATTGTTTTTTTCATCATATTAAAAAATTAATGTCATATAATTAAAACGCAAAATTAAGCATTAACTTATAATGGGTTCGAATAATTATTAAAAAATTAGTTAAAATCATACTTGACGGCTCATGAGATTCACAAAAGCTACGGTTCCAAACTATAAAATTGTATTTTTGAATTTTTAAACCATTCGCTACGTTTATGAAGTCAATCTTATATCCTGCAATGCTATTATTAACCGTTTTTTTGGTACAATGTAAATCAAATCAGCCGGTGTTTCATACACAGGCACCGTTTGAATATACAAGTATTTACACCCAAAACTGGGTTGGTGGTCAGCCGGGTAATGCCGGTGTATATGTCACTATCACACTCAAACAAACCCATGGTATTGTCCCCGATTCTATGTATTATCAAGGATGGATTGCTCCGGTAGAAATCAAAGAAACACCTACAAATACAGAATGGACAGGCCGTTTTCAAACTGTAACAAGACGCCCGGTAAACCTCAGTGACAACCACAACAAGCCTATCGAACAAGCCGTACCTAAGCGTATAGATTTCCCTTTTGATTTAAAAGATGATGAAGTAGTACTGCGTTATACAGAGCAGGGAAAAGCCAAGTTTTTCAAATGGTCCGGAGTCGTTCAAAAAGAGCCTATTTTCTACCCTTCTGCTAAACCACAACACCAGTTTTAACGCCTGAATTTTCTTGTAACTTCTGTGGCTTTACCCCTTTTATTGACTCAAAATTTTGGCATCATAAATATCAAAGCAACTGCCTTATAATCAGACCGATTCAGACCTGAACAACTCACGGCTGACACTTGCTGGATAAAAAATGGCACAGACTTTGAATACCTATCAGTGTTCCCGTATCTGAAAGTCAGACAGGGTTTAATTTTAAAGCAGCGTATTATGAGAACACTTATGTATACAATATCGTTGATTGTTTTTACAGTATTTATGAGCTCTTGTTATCAGGGTTCTGATTATTATCAGCCAACACTCGAAGAGGTCATGACCGATTATGATATCTGGTATGTCAATTACAACAGCACGACCGGCACAGGAAATATTCCCATGTTATCCAAAGCTTTTACCATAACTTTTAAACAGGGACGGGTTTATGCCAACAACAACCTTGTAGGGATAGGACAAACAGGCAACGGCTATGGCATTCAAATAGGGACTTACAACACTCAAAATGGCTATTTGATTATCAATCACGATACAGACGGTAGTTATGCCTTTGAAGTCATAGCAGACACCCCTCAAAGCATAAGACTGTATAACAGCAACCATAACGTCACCTATTTTTTAGAAGGTTATCATGCGTCTCAATTTGATTTCGATCAGGTGTTTTATGACAATATTGAGTATTTTCTACAAGAATATATCGCCTGGGAAAAAACCTATACCAGTCAGGAGGGTACACCCAATGAATTTGATAACGAAAATTACCTGGCTTTTACCCCTGAAAATATAACCACTTTTTATTCTTCAAAGGACAATCCGGGAATGGCATTGGATGATATCATCTGGGACTACACCGGTAGCTATGAGGTCTATGATGTCAATGGTTATGACAACCTTAAGATTATTAAATTGTTTTATGAAGGCAACGGGTACGAGACCTTTGAATTGGTTGTCCTGAATGACGGTACTATAGAGCTGTACCACGTGGACTCGGGAACAACGTATGAATTCAGCGGACGCGGTTTTATCCAATACAAACAACCCGGTAAAAAAGCAACCACAGAAAGACAGCGTACCAAAGTTCATCGTAAAACGATAGAACGCAGTTCTGTAAAAAAATAGATTTTAGAATTTTTAATAATGCTTCGCTAAAAATTGAATTTTTAGCGAAGTTTTTTTTACAAACAAGTCATGAGAAACCCTTGTATATTTTTTATATATTCGTGGTGGACTTTTGCTTGACAAAGCGTTGATGTTTTTAAAACTTATGATTAATAAACGTTTACTTATCAGGAATCTATTGGCTCACCATGGGGAGAGTACGTTTTATGATAAAAAAGAAAAACTTGATCTGCGTTCGCGCCTTACCAAAGCTAAATTTCTGAAACATATATGCGCTTTAGCCAATGCAAATCCCAAAAACACAGCTTATATTGTCGTAGGAGTTGATGACAGGACCAATGAACTGACAGGTGTTGATTTTTTTGATGACGCCCGCATTCAGAATCTGATCGATGCTTATATAGAAAATCCCCCACAAGTCCAGTATGAAAATGTGCCTTTTCCGGAATTACCCAGACATAAGGTTTTGGGGTTAGTCAGTATTCGTTCGGGAGGCAAAGTAGCCCGGTTTAAACGCTCGATCTGGAGTTATCCGGCCGGCAGTATGTTTCTCAGGATAGGGAGTACGTCCAGAATGGTTGATGCTGTACATCTGGAAGACTTTAACAGTCAAAAGGCTCAAAATCTTGAAATACAATCCAGTAATAACATCCAGATGACTTTAGACGGAGTGTTTGATTTTTTAAAACACCATGAAAACATCAACGAATCACACTATCTGGTGTTTAAAGAACAGTTTGTCTTGTGCTGGGCGGGTCAACGTAAAGAGGTTAAAAACAAGGTGTATTATTCACGTGTGGATATAGAATTAATCAATGAACAAGTGCGTTTGTTCTATTCCTATATGGACGAAGTGGAAATAGAAATCAGTAAGCATGCCTTTATCACTACTGAATACGTCCCGTTGCACATCAATGGAGACTATAAATATTTCCCCTTGGAAAAAAATGTCATCCATTTTAAGGATACCGGTGAATACAACCTGGCTCATGAAATGCTCTTTGAACCGCCATCACTCCCTCAGGAACGGGTAGATCAGATGTATGCTGACCGCAAGGCACTGTTAGATCAATTGCAAGCGGAACAAACCTTAAATGACAAAGATCTGAAAGCCTTAAATACCATAGCCGATGGCTTTATCCTTTGCTACCTCAACGGTTACAAAACAGCGGTCGAGGATCTGGACAGACTGAAACCTATACTCAGGCAAAGAAACGACAAAACCCCTTATATCAAATACAAAGAGGTCATGCGGGTATTACGAAAAATCAATGGGAAGTATGAGTGAAGTGGGGAGTGGCAGTACCCAAAATTTAACGCTTAATCACCAATCGCTGGAGGTGAACAACAATAAATCTTTGATTTTTTTAACCTCCTATCGTTTTATTCTGTTTTAAAAGTGAACTTCCCTAAAATCTCTATGTGACCTAAGTCACAGTCTATCCCAAAGCCCTCCGTAATTTTGTACCCGTTTATTAAACTTTATTATTCATTTAAAAACTCTTTAACTTATGCTATTTACAAATTTAACTCATATAGAATCCGCAGCAGATCATAAAAAATTATTGGAAGAGAACGAAAACGTAATGCTTATCTGTGGCCGTATGGGACCTATGTGTATCCCTGTTTACGGTATTGCAGAGGAATTGGAAGAGGAATATCCTCATGTGCGTTTTGTAGATATGGCCTTTGACCTACCCGATGCAGATGTTATCCGTAACCTACCCGAAGTACAAGGTTTTATGGGTATTCCTTTTACCATCTATTACAAAAACGGCAAGGTAGTTAAAGCTACATCCAGCATTCAGTCCCGTCAGCAGGTTACGGCTATATTGGATGAAAACTTTGGCAAATAAGTCTTTGGTGTTTTCTCATCAGAGTACTCATACATCAGCTCTTTTTAATAAGTATTAATTCACATACGACCTGTCTTATCACATACCCGAAAAATACATTAGTCGGAGATTTCTGATGACTCGACGTCATCGGAAAACTTTGTTGATGTCTTGCAAGGCAGGTCTTTATATTATTATCTAATGAATCATTATGATACAATTGTCATAGGAGGAGGACCGGCCGGTTTAACTGCCGGAATTTACCTCTCACGTGCCCATGTCAAGACACTGATTATCAATCAGGGTGCTGTAGGCGGGCAAATGGTATTAACACACGAAATAGCCAATTATCCGGGGGTGGAAAGCATCAATGGTTATCAATTGGCCAATATCATGCGTCATCAGGCTAAAAAATTTGGCACAAAAATCCGTTCTATCGGTGAGATTACTGCATTGGATTTACTATCTGATGTCAAAAGTGTTACAGTGGACAATAGCGATACGTTTACGGCAGACAGTATTATTATTGCTACCGGCGGTCGGTCACGTACGCTCAACGTTCCGGGTGAAGACCTTTTTAAAGGACGTGGTATTTCCTATTGTGCCACTTGCGACGGTGACTTTTTTACAGATAAAGAGATTATAGTCGTAGGCGGTGGTAATTCAGCATTGGAAGAGGCTGTTTCACTCACAAAATATGTCCGTAAAGTGACTGTGGTACATCAGTTTGACTATTTTCAGGCTTTTGAACATGCCGTAAAAGAGGCTGAAGACAACCCACAAATTGATTTTATCTTAAACTCAAGTATCACAGGCTTTAATGGAGAAGAAAAGCTGACCTCAGTTGAGATTACCAATCATAAAACTCAGGAAAAATATACCATGCCTATCGATGGGGTATTCATTTTTATAGGTTATGTGCCCAATACAGCGTTTTTAGAAGGACATGTAGAACGTAACCAATGGGACGAAATAGTCGTAGATCACAGCATGGCGACTAATGTCAAGGGGGTTTATGCTGCCGGCGATTGTATTGCCAAAAGATTCCGTCAGGTTAGTACTGCTGTGAACGATGGAACTATTGCCGCCTTGACTGCAGCAGCTTATATCAACGATTTACAAAAGACTTGATTCTTTAAATTAATAACATTGACCCGTATTATACCAAGATAGCGGTGTAACATCAAACAAAACCCTTCGGTTGACAATAACCGAAGGGTTTTAATGTTTTAAACCCTGTCATTGATGACAGGTCAGCAGAATGTTATTCTCTTACACCCATATTCCACAAAGTAAACGCATAGATGTCTGAATACTGCTCTATGGTTTTTGAAATAGGAGTTCCTGCACCGTGACCGGCATTGGTTTCAATACGGATTAATACAGGATTGTCACAGGATTGTTTGTCTTGCAATTCTGAAATGAATTTGAAAGAATGCGCCGGAACCACACGGTCATCGTGGTCAGCAGTAGTGACTAATGTTGCCGGATAGCAAGTGTCAGCTTTGACATTATGTACCGGAGAATAGCCTTTGAGGTATTGATACATTTCCTCACTTTGGTCTGAAGTACCGTAGTCATAAGCCCAGCCGGCACCGGCAGTAAAGGTGTGGTAACGCAACATGTCTAATACCCCTACAGCAGGTAATGCCACTTTCATCAAATCAGGACGCTGGGTCATGGTCGCACCGACCAATAAACCACCGTTTGATCCTCCTCTGATAGCGAGAAAATCTGATGAGGTGTATTTATTGTCAATCAAATATTCTGCAGCCGCAATAAAGTCATCAAAGACATTTTGTTTGTGCAATTGTGTACCGGCATCGTGCCATTTTTTACCGTATTCTCCACCACCACGTAAATTAGGTACAGCATAAACACCCCCGCGTTCCATCCATACGAGGTTGGCTACGCTGAAATAAGGTGTCAGGCTGATGTTGAAGCCGCCATAACCATAGAGAATAGTCGGGTTATTACCGTCTAATTTTAAACCTTTTTTATGGGTAATAATCATAGGGACTTTAGTACCGTCTTTTGAGGTGTAGAATACTTGTTTGGTTTCGTAGTCATCAGAATTGAAATCAACCGCAGGAGTATTATAGATCTCAGATTTACCGGTTTTAGGGTCAAATTTATAAATAGAACCCGGAGTCACATAGTTGGTAAAGCTGTAATACAATTCTGTATCGTCTTTTTCGCCACCAAAACCTCCGGCACTACCTACACCCGGTAATTCAATATCGCGTACCAACTTCCCGTTGTAATCATATTGTTTGATTTTTGAAACGGCGTCTATCATATAATTGGCAAAAATATAGCCCGCCCCTTTTTTAGCTGATAATACAAACTCAGTTTCAGGAATAAAATCTTTCCATGTTTCCGGTTTTGGATTGCGGAGGTTTGTAGTCACTAAACGGTTATTTGGCGCTTTATAATTGGTGATTAAAATCAATTGGTCACCTTTGTTGTCTACGACGTGTGTATCAGTGTCAAAATTGTCCATAATAGTCATAAGACCGGCTCTAGGATTGCTCAGGTCTTTGATGTACAATTCATTCCCTGATGTTGAAGTAGCAGCAGAAATTACAAGAAAACGTTCGTCTTCTGTTAAATACCCACCCACATAACGGCGTTTGATAGTATTACCAAAAACCACTTTATCGGTTTTTTGGTCTGTACCCAATTTGTGGTAGTACAATTTGTGTTGGTCAGTTTTTGCAGAAAGCTCACTGCCGTCGGGTTTGTCATAACTGGAATAGTAAAAACCATCATTACCACGCCAAGCCATACCACTGAATTTGACATCTACCAATGTGTCTTCAACAATTTCTTTGGTAACCGCGTTCATGATGATGATTTTACGCCAGTCGCTACCACCTTCTGAAATAGAATAAGCCACTTTGCTACCGTCTTTGGTAAAACTAACCCCACCGAGAGAGATTGTCCCGTCTTCGGCAAAAGTATTGGGATCTAAAAACACTTCTGGTTCCCCATCCCCTTTTTGACGGTATAAAACGGCTTGATTTTGGAGACCGTCATTTTTATAAAAGTACGTGTAATCGCCTTTCTTTTCCGGAGCAGAGATTCTCTCGTAATTCCAAAGCGTTTCCAGACGTTTTTTAATCTCTTCTCTGAAAGGAATACTGTTGAGGTAACCAAAAGTCACTTCGTTCTGAGCTTTGACCCAGGCACCGGTTTCCGCAGAACGGTCGTCTTCTAACCAACGGTAAGGATCGGCAATACTATCACCGTAATACACATCTACTTGCGTACCTTTTTCAGTTGTCGGATAAGTAAACGCTATGTCTTTCTTTTTATCTCCTGTTTTACAGGAAGTTATGACAACAGCCATAATAAGTGTTAAAGTTAAAATTTTTGATCTTGACATGATAAATTTAGTTAATTGATAATAAGCTTAATAAGATAATGGGCGATACGTATGCTCTTAGCGTGAGTCATGTGGCTGACTACTGATATTTACAAGCAGACGTCATACGCCGGTTTATTTGAGGTCACTACACAATTCTACCAAAACACCATTGGAAGATTTAGGATGTAAAAAGACCACCTCTTTATTGTCAGCACCTTTTTTGGGCATTTCGTTAAGGACAATAAAGCCCTCTTTTTTAAGGCGTTCTACTTCGGCTCTGATATCATCTACAGCAAAAGCAATATGATGAATCCCTTCCCCTTTTTTCTCGACAAATTTAGCGATAGGGCTTTCGGGTTTAGTCGCTTCCAATAATTCGATTTTATTAGGGCCTACTTTAAAGAAAGAAGTCGTTACACCTTCACTTTCAACAGTTTCTTGTTTATACGCCGGTTGTCCGAATAGTTTGGCAAACAGCTCATTTGAAACGTTCAAATCTTTTACGGCAATGCCTATATGTTCTATTTTAGTCATAATTATTGATTATATTGATATTTTTAAAACGACAAAGGTAATGAAAAGCGTATGTTTGAAGGGCAAACTTTATTAAAATTATATCATATCTTTGTGATGGATTATGTTTTGAAATTCAGGTTTCAGTATTCCGGTCTAACATCTAAAATCTCATGAACTATGGAAACCAACAGACAAAAAAAAATAGCCGGTATTATCCAGGAAGATATTGCCGAAATCATACAAAA
>PDQD01000065.1 GCA_002747695.1 Flavobacteriia bacterium | reverse complement strand
CAACAACTCTTACCGGACTATAGTGAAACAGATATTTTTAATTACTCTGATGAGAAATGGCAATGGGCACTGGATAATGAATACAGTATCTGGCAATACTTTATGGAAAAAGAATATTTATACAGTTCAGAAAAAGATTTGGTCAGACGTTTTTTGGATCCGGCGCCATTCAGTAAATTTTATATCACCAGTGATATAGAAAGTCCTGGGCAAATAGGGGCTTGGATGGGTTGGCAAATCATTAATAGTTATGCTGAAACCCATAAAAAACCTCTGCCTGAGCTTTTAGCAACACCGTCTATGGAAATTTTTAACCAATCTAATTATAAACCTCATAAATAAATAATGGCAATCAAACACACTTCAGAAGTACTCTTTAAAGTTCACCTTGACGAAAATAGAATCCCTGAAACCATTGAGTGGTCTGCACAAGATGGCGGTATAACCAATGCAGAAGCTAAAGCATTTCTGGTATCCGTATGGGATTCAGGAAGTAACGAAACCTTAAAAATGGATTTATGGACCAAAGACATGCCCTTACAGGATATGAAAATGTTTTTTTATCAGACTTTTTTGTCTTTGTCAGACACTTTTTACAAAGCAACCCAGGACGATAAAATGACGGCAACCATCAAGGACTTTGCACAGTATTTTGCTGAAAAGATGGAGCTTATTGATGATAAAAATGATGAGCAAAAGTCCTGAAAACAACGCTACAACCTGAGAGTGAGTGAGATCGCAGCAATCTGAAAAGTGTATATGGTTTGATGTTATTGTAATAGCCGGAAAGAGATGTGATGCTTTTATGAAGTTGTTAAACAACTATGAAAGTGGTTTGTGTTGTTGAGTGTTAAAAAAATCATAGCGTTTTTTTGGAGCCGATTTTTTAGTTTAGATTTGTACATCAATACACGATAGAAACCATTTATAAAACATTGACATCATGAGACAGATACTTTTGACTTTGAGTTTAACCTTGTTCACATCATTGATTTTTGCCAAAGAAATAGAAGCTACTGTTGTGTTTGAAAACTTAACGGATAAAGCGTTAACATCCGGCTTGTTTACTATTGTTGAGTTAAATCAAACGATTGAAGTCAACACAGCCGAAAGTTTTACCATTACATTACCTGAAAAAGGAAAGTATCAATTTAGTTTTGTGTCCGATGATTTCAATGCTTATACAGTTTATCCTGAGCGTATCAACAGAAGAAAAAACACCATCACTATTCGATTGATGGATAAAACCAAATTAAAAAAAGGGAATGATAAGGTTTTGCCTGTTGATACTGATAAAAATTTGACCAACGAACAAATCGAGCAACGCATAGCTGAGGGGACCTTAAATTTTATCATACACGGCATTGACCATTCAATACCCGAAGCATACGTCCGGTTCAAAGAAGCATACGGTATAGGAGTGGTCAAAAAAAACTGTATGATTGACCCGTTGTCCTACAAAAAAGCAATCAAAAACAACCAAATGATTGCCGATTATTTAAACAAAAAATACGGTACAGCATGGTTGAGTGCATTACAAATAAAGCCGTTAGGTATTAAATAACAAGGCTTATTACCGTTAAATATTTTTGATTTACCTCACATAGCCGATGTAAAAACATATTCCGGATTGCTATCGTTTTTTCCTGATTATGATGCTAAAAACTCACAGTTTGTTAAAGATACGGATAATTAGGTGTATATTTGTATCTGTACTTTGAGAACACCTAACCCATGAATAATACGAATACTAATATTGCTGTATTGATAGACGGTGATAATATTCCTTCTGGTCATATAAAAGAAATGATGGAAGAGATTACCAAATACGGTAATCCAACCATCAAGAGAATCTATGGAGACTGGACAAGACCGGGATTAACCAAATGGAAAAATTTACTTCTGGAAAATGCGATAACGCCCATTCAGCAATACGGTTATACCAAAGGAAAGAACGCCACAGATTCAGCCATGATTATTGATGCCATGGATATTCTTTACAGCGGAAAAGTTAACGGGTTTTGTCTGGTGTCCAGTGATAGTGATTTTACCCGGTTAGCAACCAGACTTCGGGAAGCCGGTATGCAAGTCATTGGGATAGGCGAAAAAAAGACTCCTAATCCCTTTATCGTTGCCTGTGATAAGTTTGTTTACATCGAAATTCTAAAGAAACAATCTGAGGGTAAAACTGAACAGAAGGGTACGAATAAATCTGAGGTTGATAAAATAACCAGAAAAGATATTAATCTTATTGCCTCGACCATAAGAGATTTATCAGATGAAGACGGTTGGGCTTTTCTGGGTGATGTAGGTAGTCTGTTGCAGAAAAAACGACCAAATTTTGATTCCAGAAATTACGGATTTGAAAAACTAACGCCTTTAATCAAATCGATTAATAAATTTGAAGTTGAGCAACGTGAAAACCAAAAAAGTAAAAACAAATTGATTTTTGTAAGGAATAAAGAAAAGCCATCAAAAAAATAATCATTAAAACGCCTGAGTGTACTTCAGCTTTTAGTGCATTGAAAAAACAAAGCCGGATTTTTACCGTATTAGAAATTTTTTTGCCTAACTTTGAAATCAAAATACACTGCCACATGAGTGGGCGTGAATTTTATCTAACTCCCGGTTTAATTAAAGATTTCAAGGACTGTCAAAGCAAGAGAAATCTATGAAATAGTTGAACAAAAAAATCAACTGACTGTTGCAAACTTATTATAATAAACTTTAGGCGCATATGAAAAAAATTATACTTTTATTAGTGCTGGTGATGAGCACAACAATTGCCGGTGCTCAAGTGGGTGAAAAGAGTTTTATTTATTCTACTACAGAATTTAATTTAGGCAATTATTTAGGATTAAGTTTTGGCTTAAATTATATCCATAATAACAAATACTCATTTAAACTAGGTTATTCGGGAAATCTAAGAAAACCAAAATCACAACCGGAAGATTTTGTACCAAGTGTTCCGGGAACTGTACTATTACAGGGACTTCTTCATCCGTATGATTTACTGCAAAACTATCATATTAGTGCGGGAAAGATTTATAACTTAAATGAAGAAGGAACAATAAGGTTAAATGCTTCTGTTGGATTGGGATATACAATTATTAAAGAACCGGAAAACTGGGTAAAGAAAGGGGGTGGACCTTTGGCTGATAATTATGACTGGAACTATAGCAGACACAATACTGTAAGCCTTGTCGTAAGTCCAAGAATAGAAGTTCCTTTCTTTCATGTTTATGGCCTTACTATTTCACCAACGGTTCAAGTAAGTCCCAAAAGAGTTTACTTTGGTATTGGTGTGGGAAACATGGTCGGTATCCTAAGGACAGCCAAAACTCATCAGTGATAAATAATTCGGGCTAATAAAAAGATAACAAAAAAGGCAACCGGTTGAGGTTGCCTTTTTATGTTTATAGAATTGATTCTGTTAAGGTTTGATTACTTTTTGCGTAAAGGTGTTGCCTTTATCATCTGTACAAACCAAAACAAAGACCTGTCCGCTTAAGCGGGATAGGTTTAATGCGCAAGAATTACTATCTAATGCTTGATTGATAACCAGTCTGCCTTGCACATCAAATACAGCTACTGAAGTAAGTGTTACAGGAGCATTGATGATGATAGCATGTTCATCCCGGAGTTGAGAAACTTTTACCCCCGGAATTGTGTTGTCATTGATGCCACTTGTTGTAGGATCATATCTGTAAGTGAAATTAAGGGGTGTACCCTGCATTTCACCATCAGCATTGACTTCATACAGTTTAAATACATAATCCATGGGATAGTTTGTGCCATCCCCTCCATTAGTGTTAGTAAAATGTATAAGGTTATCAGCCGTTGTTGCCCCACTATCCACTATAAGAGGTGCTTCATTCCTTGGCGGAAAAACATCACCTACTGCTATACCCATATAACAGGAACTGATACAAACCTGAAAGCCTGAACCATCTGTATTGGTCAGTGCCATAACTTCAAAGACATATTGTTGTGATACGTCACTGTTGTTGGTAATCTTAACAGACAATTCTTGTTCGTTAGCAGCAAAAGTGAAAATGTCATTATCATTAACTTCTGCGCCATTGGCAACCATGGTAAACTGTGCGTTAACCTGAACAATTGCAAATATAAAACAGAGTAATAATACTGTTTTTTTGATTGAATGTGTCATTTGTTATTTATTTAAAATTATTTTTCTACTGGTAGAAGCTTCACCATCTACAATGGTTAATAAGTATACACCATTGTCTAAATGGTTGATGTCAAGTGTAGCATTAGCATTAATGTCATTTTGTTCAAAGACACGTTGACCAATCATATTGGTGATGTAAACGTCTAAAGATTTATCTGATTTCAAGTATAATACACCTGATGAAGGATTAGGATAAATATCAACATTATTCAAGACTTCGCTGTCAGTACTTCCGGTTTCTCCTACTGAATATGCTGATTGCATAACCTCTTTAGATTCGTCAAATTGAATAAAGACTACAGCTCTCAAGTCATCCATTTCTTCAACATGTGTTGAGCTCATGTCATGAGAGAATGTTTGTTGATAGTTGGTCCCGTCTTCAAAGTTGACCAATGAACCACTGGCATCAGGAAGCATTTTCATCATAACGTGTTTGAAAGATGTTTCTCCATTGGATCCTACATTACCTGTAGTAACTTCTTCTATGACAGCAACGCGTAGTGTAAATTCACCGGTTATATAAGGTGTTATGTCAACATCAACAGAAAAAGTATCACCTACGATATGGTGCGTAGCATTGATGACAAAATAAGAGTTTTTGGCATTTTCATAGTCTAAGGCACCATTAACACCATCATTTGATGTTGCGGTAGCTTTACCCCCTACAAATAAGTTGGGAACACCTGAAACACCATAATAATTTCTTCTTACACCACCCTCAGGTGTATAGTAAGGGTCACCGGGATTAGGCCAGTTCATTTGGTATTTGATTACAGGTACATCAGGATTGTTTGCCATAAAACTGTTGAATACACTGTTATTAAATGTGGCACATGGTCCACAGGTAGAGCTTGTAAATTCCTCAAATAAAGCTAAATTGTTTGTAGCTTGTGAGGCAACGCTTATGTTTTTTGTCAATTCATTGTTTGTCATTTCATTATCATCACCTTGTCCGTTGATATTAGAAATCCAAACTTTTAGTTCATGAATACCTGCAGTAGCTACCCATGGTGTGGTAAATGTAAACTCAGCACTATCGGCTGTTTCCAGTGATAAACCACTTAAGGTTTCACTGACAGCTTCACCACCATCTACACTGTAGTTCATGGTCATTTCTGTAACAGTAGTCAATCCGTAGTTTTTGTAGCTGGCAGCTACATTCACATCTCCGGTAAGGGCAAAAGTATGATTTAATACTCCGGACAATCCCATGTCAACGGATAGTGGAACGGATAGCTCTACATCGTCAATATACCAGTAATTGAGGTTGTAACTATTACCCTGGAAGACGAAACATACCTGAAAGGTTGATGAACCTACGTCCTCATTGTCAATAGCAACCAGTCTTTCTTCTTGTATGTTCATACCATTGAGAGTCCATACTGTATGCCAGTCACTACCATTGGATGTCGTTGCAATACCTACAGTGTAGCCACCGCTATAATCATTTACTAAATGTTTAAAAGACATTAAAAGTTTGGTATAACCTTCTGTATTTATGACAGGAGAGATAAGGCGTGAAGTACCGTCAAAAGAAGGATTCCAGGAGAGTTTGGCCTCAGGGGCAGAGCCTCCCGCATTATTTGTGTCGCCTGCACTCCAGTTCCCACTGTGTGCATCTATTGTCCAATCTGTAGGAGGAAATCCTGCGTCAAAAGTTTCGTTCAATAAGGTTTGACCAAAAGAAACCATTGATCCCAAAAGGAACAGAAAAAGTAAATTTTTTTTCATGATTAATAAGATGTTAAAAGATTAAAAATATTTTGGAATAAAAAGTGGATAAATATAAGAAAAAATAAATTTATAAATGTTAAAATGAGGTTGTTAGGTCAATTGTTAATCCGGTAGCTGCCGGTACCTCTCTACATACACCACCTACACAGAGTACACCACCGCGTTGTCTGCCGTAGTTGAGTGCAATACGGGTTTTGTTTTTAGAATAACTACCGCCAATCAGGTAGTAGTGGTCTCTGTGGTTAGGATCATCATTACCATAGTTGTAGATATCTGTTGCAAATACTGAAAAATTTGAATTGATATTCCATTCTAAAGTAGAGCCCGCCCAATTCTTTTTGTCTTGCTTAGTACTCAGGTGAGATACTTCCAGTCTTAAAGAACTCAATGATTTGAGTTTTAAGGTGCTTTCAGCAATAAAGATGTTAGCGTGTATTTTACCGCTACTTTCCTCAATGTATTTTTTGTTGTAATCTGTGTGGATAGCAGTAAAAATTCCGGAAAGTTTGCGACTGAATTTTTTTCTGATTTCAAGACTGAAGTCAGAGAAGTAATGCTCCCCAAAGTCTAAGAAACCTACATCGACCCGTTTGTAATCAGGAACGTAATCAGCACCTAAACCATACCATGTAGAAGCGTTAAAAGATAGTTTTGTGCCGTATTTACCACCCAATGCCGTCTTTTTTTTGATTTTGTAAAATATGTCAAACTGACCACCTATTTCACCTGCTTTTTCCAGTGGGGAAAATTGCAGAGCGGGTTGTGCCTGATAGACATAGATGTTTGACAGTGAATAGTCGTGCTGTCTGGTGAGTGCCGGTAGATAATTTACTATAGATTCGTTATAGGTATTACCGGTTTGTCGTCTATCTGTGTAAAACTTCATGTTTTCCAAACGTCTGAACGTGGCGTTCATGGCCAGACCTTTTTGAGAATAGCCCATATTTAACTGGAAAGCATTTCCGTAAAAGCTTTTATCTTCAATAATGGTTTGATTTTCTACCAGTACATCTTTGGTTTTTAACGCGTATTCTGCACCTGTATAAAAATTGTCGAAAATCAATTGGTATCTACCGGAAAAAGCATGCGTCATAGGCTCGAAATCATCCGCTACATTATCCGGTTTTTCGTACCTGCCCACATAACTCAACCCGAAATTGGCCGAATAATTCTCGTGTTTAAGAAAATTATTGACATCGTGTTCCAGATTGACCCCTGTCAACAAACCATCGGAGAGTTTAAAACCTATACGTTGTTTTCCTGCCATAACAGATAATCTGGTGTTGTCAGAAATGTTGTATAGTGCATTGAGTCCCATAAGGGCATTATTGAGCCCCAATTGACGGTCTTCCCAGGAACGTAGAATAAGCCCGTTTCCATATTGTTCGTAAAAGTGTCCCAGACTCACGTTGAATTTTTTCCCTTTATAACGGGCGTAATACAACCCTAAATTGATGTCTTTGTCATAATTAGGTGAGAAATTCAAAAGGTGTTGGGGTGCATAGCCTTCAAGCTGTAGCCCGAAAGTAAACCCTTTGATGGCATAGTCAACATTAAAATAATTATTAGATCTGAAACGATCTTCTTCAGTGAAATCACCGGTTACTTCATCATCCACATAGTATTGCATATGCGATTCTACCCAAAAATTAAAGTTTCCGTCAGACTGTCCATATATATTCCATAGAACAAGTGACAGGCAAGCTGTAATGATATATTTGGTCATAGTAAAAAAATCTTGATTATAGAAGTTCTTCTAATTTATGGTAAAGTTCCTCTTCGCCACCGGGTGTGTAGCCGGAATGTGAATAAACAATCTTGCCGTCTTTTACAATCATAATAAAAGGAACGGTAGAGATGTTCATACTGCGTTTGAATTCTTGATTAGAATCCAATAACACTCTGTATTCCCAGCCTTTACCATTGACCATGGGTTTTACTCTGGAAGCAGTTCTGGCATCGTCGGTGGATACCGCAATCAATTCAAACTTAAGCTCATCTTTGAGATCATCATATTCTTCAGCAATGGCATTGAGTTCATTGATGCATGGTACACACCAGGTAGCCCAGAAACTATAGACAATAGTTTTGTCTTTGGAGTATGATACTAAATCTATACTTTGACCGTCAATATCTTTGAGTTTTATGTTGGGGAGGTCTTGGGCAAATAATAGGGTTGAAAAGAATAAAAAAAGAATGGAGGTTGTGAAAATTTTTCTCATAATTAAACGTTCTTTTATATCAATTAATTTATAATGTAATATCTTTGCCAAAGATAAAATAAAAATCTTACCAAGAATTATGACGTCTCATAAAATTTTTAAAGCCTCTTTATTGTTGATGACCTTTATGGTGTTAATCAGCAGTTGTAATACAGATGATTTGTCATCTGTAAATCTTATTAAATTAACTTTGTCATCCGGTACTGTGGAACAGCCTGTCAATACCCCTTATGAATTTAAAGTAGAAGGTGATAACGGTGTGGATATTACAGATGATGTAATTTTTAAAGTCAATGGTGAGATGATAGATTCTTCAGTTTTTACCCCTTCATTAGCGGGAGATTATGAAGTCAAAGCTTATTACAATAATCTTGTGAGTAATGCATTGCAATTAAAAGTGGTTCTACCTTCTGAATATGTGCAAAAGGTAATGATTGAAGATTACACAGCAACATGGTGCGGTTATTGCCCCAGAGTCGCCCATGCCATAGAACTGTGTAAGGCTCAGTCTGATAAAGTTGTTGCTGTAGCCGTTCACGACTCAGATGATTTTGCTTTTGATGGTTCTGCCGCATTGATTAGTGAATTTGAAATCTCAGGTTTACCCAAGGGTAGAATTAACAGAACAGAACTATGGGAAGCGTTAGAACACGAACACCTCGATCAAGTATTGGATAAAACCGGTTATAGTGCGACATTAGGGCTCTCTATTGAATCGCAGATTGATAATAACAATATTCAGGCTACTATCAAAGTTGGTTTTGCGACTGAATTTAGTAACCAACTCAACTTAGTT
Organism: Flavobacteriia bacterium; assembly: GCA_002747695.1. GTDB lineage: Bacteria > Bacteroidota > Bacteroidia > Flavobacteriales > Flavobacteriaceae. The sequence goes on along the minus strand of PDQD01000065.1, from coordinate 1,430 downwards.
TTATATTTGACTGAAAATGGTCTTATACACAATCAATCGAATTACACTGAATTTTATGGTGGTACAAATCCTATTGTAGATTTTGAACACAATGATGTCTTGAGAGCATTGTGTAATGGAATCTATGGAGAGATCATTCCGGGAGAAGAGACCATAGAGGGTAATATTTATGATAAGGCTTTTACAGTCAGTATTCCTTCATCTGTGGAAAATAACGCCAATTTACACCTTGTGGCTTTTGTTATCGATAAGTCCACTAATGAAGTGATTAATGTACAGGAAGCTGCTATAGGTGAGGAAGTAGGCTTTAGATAAAAACATATTTTACTTGTTTAAATAAAAAAACAGCAGATTTAATCTGCTGTTTTTTTATTTTTAATAAATATCGAGCCGTACAAAAAGATATTTTATAGTTAAAATGTGTTAAAAAATTAAATTACTTATATTTGCAATGGTTAAATAATCAAAACAAAGTTGCCAATCTTAGGGTTAAGTAATTACTTTGATTATTTAATACTAATAAAAACTGATATTACAATCTTATATAATATCAGACAAACTAATATTTATTAACTTCAGAGATTCTTTATGAAGAAATTTTTCTATTTATTCGCATTGTTTTTTGCGCCATTGGTAACATTCGCCAGTGAAGCAGACTTAGTTATTCCTGATTCAGTAAAAGATGAATCTATTCTCTACTGGGGGTTCTTAATTACGCTTTTGGGTATGGGCTTTGGTTTATACCAATTTGTCAAAGTTAAAAAACTAAGAGCCCATCAATCTATGCTAGATGTAGCACAAGTAATTTATGAAACAGGAAAAACATATTTAGTTCAGCAAGGTAAATTTCTAGCCTTGTTGTTTGTTTTTATAGGCGCAGCAGTAGCCTTTTATTTTGGATACTTGTCTGAAGCCAATTTTGGGTTTACAGGCGTTTTGATGATTTTAGCGTGGACTGTGCTGGGGATTTTGGGATCCTACTCTGTGGCATGGTTTGGTATTCGTATGAATACATTGGCCAACTCACGTATGGCATTTACATCACTGGAAAGAAAACCTATCAAACTACTCAATATTCCGCTTAATGCCGGTATGAGTATAGGAGTAGTGTTGATCTCCTTAGAATTAATCATGATGTTGATTATTCTGATGTTTGTCCCCGGAGAATATGCAGGTGCCAGTTTTATTGGTTTTGCTATCGGGGAATCACTTGGAGCTTCCGCCTTACGTATTGCAGGAGGTATTTTTACCAAGATTGCCGATATAGGATCAGATTTGATGAAAGTTATTTTCAAAATAGGGGAAGACGATCCGCGAAATCCCGGAACTATTGCAGACTGTGTGGGGGACAATGCCGGTGATTCGGTAGGACCAACAGCCGATGGTTTTGAAACCTATGGGGTAACCGGTGTAGCGTTAATCTCTTTTAT
>PDQD01000064.1 GCA_002747695.1 Flavobacteriia bacterium | reverse complement strand
GTAATCAGCATCGAGTTCTTCGAATGGCTCGTCTGAGGTGTTTACTGTCCATATTTCAGGTGTGGCGGCATATATTTTATGTGCTATTTTGGCAAATACGGGTCCTGCTACGATATTGCCGTAATAGCCGTTTTTCGGGGCATGAATGACCACGATGCAGGAATATTTCGGGTTTTCAGAGGGGAAAAATCCGGCAAAAGAAGCAATATAATACATGTGGTCTGTCCAGTACAGGGCTTGACAAGTACCCGTTTTTCCGGCCAATGAATAATGAGGAGAATAGATGTTTGTGGCTGTCCCCCGTTTGACTGTGTTTTTTAGTATCTCAACCATTTTACTGATGGTCTCAGGTGAAGCAATTTGTTCGTTGATCACTTCAGTAGGATAGACAATAGCTCCTTTTTTGTTGTTTTGGTAGGACACCTCTTTGACAAATTTTGGTCTTACCATTTTACCTTTATTGGCTATAGCATTGTAAAAGGTTAAAGTTTGTAATGGCGTGAGTTGCACCCCATAGCCAAAAGACATCCATGGAAGGGTGACTTTACTCCAGTGTTTGCTTTCCGGGTCGGGGATAAAGGGTTTGCCTTCACCTTTGATAGGTACATTAAGCGGAGCGTCTAATCCCATCTTTTTTAGACGATCGATAAACTGTTGTGGGTTGTCTTTATAGTTGTTGTAAATGAGTTTGGCAGTACCGACATTAGACGATACTTCCACGACACGTGCGGCTGATATTTCGCCATAGCCTCTATGGTTGGAATCGGTGACGCGTCGGTTGTGAATGCGCCATGCGCCGGGGTGTGTGTCTACGATTGTGGAAGTGTCTATGACTTTATCTTCAAGTGCTGCCATAATGCTGGCAACCTTAAATGTTGACCCGGGTTCATGTGATTCGTAAATAGCATAATTACGGTCTTCATAATATGTGCCTTTTTTGGTGCGTCCCAGATTGGCAATAGCCTTGATTTCTCCTGTAGCGACTTCCATAAGTATGGCTGTCCCGTGTTTAGCCTCGTGTTTGACTAACTGTTCCAATAGTGCTGCATGCGCAATATCCTGCATGTTGAGATCCAGCGTTGTGATAATGTCCTTTCCGTCTTCCGGTTCTACTTCATTATTGTCGCTGATAGGTTTCCATTGACCTTTAGCGATTTTTTGTTTGAGACGTACCCCGTATTTCCCTTTAAGCTCTTGCGCAAAAGCCCCTTCAATACCCGGTCTGGCATCGTAGTCATAGCCAATTGTTCTGCTGGCGATTTCACCCAGGGGGTGTTCTCTCACGGTTTTCGGTAAACTGATAAAACCGCCTTTGTAAGGACCCAGATTGAAAATAGGGAAGCTCTTGAGGGTTTGGTATTCAGGATAGCTGAGGTTTTTTGCAATCAACAGATACCTGTTTTTTTTACGTCTGGCAGTTCTTATCTTTTTCTCATAATAGGATGCCGGTTTGCCAAAATACCGTCCTAACTTTTTACATAGTGCTTTGAGGTTTTTGTCAAAAACATCTTTTTTTACGGTCATGACATCCATACGTATTTCATACCGGTACATAGAGGTAGCCAACAGACTGCCGTCTGCCGTATAAACATTTCCTTTGTTGGGTGCTATGGTGTCTATTTTTTCTGTGATGCTCTCAGAAATATTTCTGTATTTTTTACCTTCTTTGAGCTGTATGTAAACAATTCTTCCGGCTATGACGACCAATAGCAAAGCCAAGATAACCGTAAGGTATCCTGTCTTTTTGATGATATTGTCGTGTGTAATAGCCATGTTTTATGGTTTTTTAATTTCTTTAATAACTACGGGCGGCTTGTCTGCAGGTGCCAGACCCATGGGTTCTACTTTTTTTACCAGGGTGCTTTCTAGTTTTAACTTCATTGTCTTTGACCGCAAGGCAATATATTCTGCACGTAATTCATTGGCTTGCTTCTTTAACCGGGCAATTTTCAGTACCTTCTCGTCTACGAGGTGTGCGCTTCGGATCATGATGATCAACAACAGGATGATAAATAGAATCATACGCCAATTCTTAAACGCTTCTTCGTTGAGAAGGGTTTCGCCTTTGATAAACTTGGTAATATGTTCCTGAAAACTCATTTGTCGTTTATAGTCTTTCTGCTATTCTCAATTTTGCACTTCTGGCCCTGTTATTCTGTTTGATTTCTGCCTCATTGGGAACGATTAATGAGCCTACTTTTTTAAAAGGCACCTCGTAATTCCCGTATATATCTCGCTCCGGTTCACCTTCAAACATGCCGTTGCGTATAAACCTCTTTACCAACCGGTCTTCCAGTGAATGGTAAGAGATTACACTCAATCTGCCTCCTTTATTGATGAGGTCCGGTGTTTGGGTTAAAAACTCTTTTAAGACCTCCAGTTCCTGATTGACCTCCAGACGTACGGCTTGAAAAACCTGTGCGTAAATCTTGTTTTCTCTGCTTTTGGGTACAATAGCGCTTAAACATTGTTTAAGTTGTGTTGTCCCGTTGATGGGTTTATCGTTACGCTGGCTAACAATCTTTTTGGCGAAACGTTTTGCTTGTCTGAGTTCTCCGTAGTCCCTGAAAATCCTTGTCAGTTCCTCTTCAGTATAAGTGTTGATGACTTGTGCTGCTGTCATGGGACTGTTGACATTCATACGCATGTCCAAGTTGCCGTCAAACCGGGTGGAAAACCCTCTTTCCGGTTCGTCAAACTGGTGTGAGGATACCCCGAGATCTGCCAAAATACCATCAACTTTTTCAAAACCGTGAAACTTTAAAAACCGCTTTATAAATCTGAAGTTTCCGGAAATCAACACCAATCGTTCATCATCTATTTTGTTGGCCAAAGCATCGGGATCTGTGTCGAATGCCAAAAGTTTACCGTTAGCGTCCAACGCGTTTAAAATAGCCTTAGAATGCCCACCGCCACCATAGGTGACATCTACATAAACACCGTTTGGCTTTATGTTGAGACCCTCAATACTTTCGTTGAGCAGTACTGAATCATGGTATGTGTTATTCTTGGTCATTTTGAGTTCCCATTACTTCTTCTGCTAAACTGGCAAAATCATCTATTGCACTGTTGACGGCATTTTCATACTTGTCTTTGTCCCAGATTTCAATAATATTCACAGCAGATGACAAGACAATGTTTTTACTGATACCGGCAAAAGTCATCAGGTCTTTGGGGATCAAGAGGCGACCACTTGAGTCTATTTCCACAGTTTTTACTCCAGCATAAAATAAACGGATAAAATCGTTGTTTTTTTTGACGAATCTATTGAGCTTATTGATTTTTTGAGATAATTCATTCCACTCTGCCATGGGATAGAGCTCCAAGCACTCTTGAAAAACAGAACGTTTCAATATAAACCCGTCTTGCAATACACCGGCCAACTGTTTACTCAATGGCGTGACCAGTTTCAGTCTGCCTTTGGCATCAGCTTTACATTCGTATGTTCCGGTTAGTGTAATCACAAAAGTCTGGTTTATTGGGCCAAATGTATGAATTATTTCCCACAAAAAAACACAATATCCCACTTTGTTAATAACTTTTGGTGATTTGTAGTCTAAAAGTTTAAATTGTATCATTTTTTTGGGTGGAGGAATGCAGAGACGTTTCAAAATATCTGATGAAATGAAGGATTCTGGTGTTTGTCGGTATAAAGAATTTTAAGGTGGCAGTATAACTTCTGAAGACGACAGTTTTAAAAATTGTTTTTGGGATTGTTGTGTCTTGAGACTTTAGCTTTAGTTAGTGTAGTGTTTAGACTATTATATAAATGTTTTTATCTCTTTTTGTTTGACTTGTTAAGCCAATGTTTTAATGGGGTGTAGTTGAAAACGGTAAACCCTTATAAAACTTTTGGTTTAAGTTTTTGATTGTAAATGTTTTATTGTTTTTTAGGGTGTCTTATAGGGTTAAAATTAAACGAAATCGATATAGGTGGTTATTTTCAATTAAATTCTCTATTTTTGTGAACTAAAATTCAACCAATGCAACCAATTCAACCAATGCAACCGACTTTAAAAACAGAAGGGAAATTTAGTTATTGGGAGTCCGGTGAGGGTCAACCCATTATTGTACTACACGGTTTGATGGGAGATCTCAGTAATTTTGATGCTGTGTTCAAGTATTTTCCTACGCATGGCTATAAAGTAATTATTCCCAAATTACCTATATACACACTTTCCATTCTTAAAACTAATGTGAAAAATTTGGCCAATTTTGTCAAGAGTTTTTTGGATTACAAACAGATGAAAGATGTTGTTTTGTTGGGCAACTCGTTAGGCGGACACATTGCTTTGTTATTTTCAAAATTGCATCTGGATTATGTCAAGGCATTGGTGCTGACCGGAAGTTCCGGTTTGTATGAAAAGTCTATGGGAAGTTCTTATCCTAAACGGGGTAACAGGGAGTATCTTCGTAAAAAAGTTGAAGAAGTTTTTTACGACCCTGCTATGGCTACAGACGAACTGATAGATAATATTATGGTAGATGTGAATGACCGGCATAAACTTATCAGAACCTTGTCATTGGCCAAAAGTGCCATTAGGCATAATATGGCAGATGATTTACCTAATATGGATGTACCCGCTTGTGTTATCTGGGGTAAAAATGATTTGGTAACACCGCCCGAAGTAGCTGAAGATTTTCACCGTTTATTGCCCGATTCAGATTTGTATTGGGTTGATAAATGTGGTCATGCGGCAATGATGGAACATCCGGAAGAATTTAATGAAATTCTGCACGATTGGTTTAAATCCAGAAGTATTTAAGCGTGAATATATAATTTATTGATAGCCGTACCGGTGCACCTGTTGACAAGTCTTGTTGGCTTGGTGACAAGATAGTTTTCGCCGGGAGGACTAATGTTTGACCGGCTATCAGTAATTCAAGACAAGATAAAAACAGGACTATGTTAATTAAATCTGCAACCTTTGAGGTCAGTAACTCAAAAGCAACAAAATGCCCGCAAACACAATTGCCTGAATATGCTTTTATAGGGCGTTCCAATGTAGGTAAATCTTCATTGATTAATATGTTGATGCAGAATAGAAAATTAGCCAAAACCTCTTCAAGACCCGGTAAAACCCAATTAATCAATCATTTTTTGGTGAATAAGCAATGGTATCTGGTCGATTTACCCGGTTACGGTTATGCTAAAGTCTCAAAAACTAAAAAAGAAAAATTCCAGGGATTGATTGCAGATTATTTATTTCAACGCTCGCAGTTGGTCTGTGCATTTGTCCTTATAGATGTAAGGTTGGAACCCCAAAAAATTGATTTGGAGTTCATGGCATTTTTAGCCGAATATGAAGTGCCTTTTTGCATGGTGTTTACCAAAGCCGACAAGCTGACACGTCATCATGTCAATAAGAATATTGCCTTTTACCGTAAAGTGATGTTAAAGCAATGGGAATCTTTTCCGGAGTATTTTGTAACATCTTCTGTCAATCAATTGGGTCGGGAGGAAATACTGGATTATATCGATGGGTTAAATACCTTATACGAATCCTCATAATTTATGGCTTCTACACTAAATACTTTAGAGATTTTATACGAGGATAATCATGTGATTGTTGTAAACAAAAAAGCCGGTGATCTCGTACAGAATGACAAGACAGGGGACCGGTCTTTACGAGAATTGGTCATGCAGTATATCAAGGACAAATACAACAAACCTGGCAATGTTTATCTCGGTGTCGTTCACCGTTTGGACAGGCCGACCACAGGTGTGGTGTTATTTGCCAAAACCTCAAAAGCACTGACCAGACTGAATGCAATTTTTAAGGCTAAGGAAGCTAAAAAAACTTATTGGGCCATAGTCAATGGTAAAACACGGGAAGATAGCGGAACTTTAAAGCACTATATGGTGCGTAACCGTAAACAAAACAAATCTACTGCCCATAAAAAACCGTTACCTGATGCTAAAGAGGCTGTACTGCATTACAAGGTTTTAAAAGTGTTTGATAAATATACGCTCTTAGAAATCAATCTGGAGACCGGACGCCACCATCAGATAAGGGCCCAGATGAAGGCCATAGGGCATTACATCAAAGGGGATCTGAAATACGGTAGTCCGCGGTCCAATGCAGATGCCGGTATTCATCTTCATGCCAGACGTTTACAAGTGAAACATCCGGTAAAGGATACTGTTCTGGATATTACAGCACCTGTCCCAGATGATGTGTTGTGGCAGTTATGCGAATAACTACTGTACAATCAATTTGATATTTTTAGTGCTTTGACCTTTTGTTAATTTTACAATATAAATTCCCATAGATAAATCCTCAATCCTGTAACGGTTGTCTGCATTGGGTTTATAACTTTTGAGTTCACGGCCTGCCATGTCAAAAATTTGAATGCTGTCAATGGGTTTATTGACCGTAAAATAAGTGTTGGCAGGATTGGGATACAATATTAGTCCGGCTGTCGCTATAGCCTCGTCGAGACCCAGTCCTATCAATTTACTTCCGAAAATCCTGAATTCTCCGGCTTGTAAAGTGATAGCCATAGGCGTTGAACTGACATTGATGCTGGTTTCGTTCATCAGATTATACCAAGTGCCGGTATAGGGGAAATCTACATCAATTGTTTGTGCTTCTACATCAAAATTGGCAAATACTACAACATCCTTTAACTGGTCATTGCCCAGAGCGTCATTGGAAATATAGATTTCAGGTTGTAGTGTCCCGGAGTTGATGCTGTAATCGCCTTCAAAGACCGGTTCATTGATTTTTAGCCAATTGATTCTACTCCAGTCCTCGTAAATGGTTTGCCTGTTCGGGTCTTGAGACCAATTTTCTGCCCATTGGGGTTGTGGTTTGGTGGATAGTTTACAGTCGGGATTCACACTGCCGTCAGTACAGGTGTAAATAGAGTTATCCATCCCGAGGTCTCCAAAATGCCAAATCATTTTAGGGCCCGGAATAGTCAGGCTGACAGCTCCCAAAGCAGACATACGGGATAAGGCGGTATTCAAATCCTGAATATCATAACCGTTACCGGCATTACCGTACATCACATTTTTGTACATCAGACGTTCTTCATCATGACTTTCGGCGTAACCCATTACTCTGTGTCCTGAGAATCCTGTATGCGCGTGATACCCCATTCTGTTGATGTTTGAATTGTCTGCATAGCCCATGGTCAATTGGTTGTAAGGGTCTGTCATCTTACCCCAGAGCATTACACCTTTACCTTCGTTATAGCGATAATTGGCCCATTCTTTTTCTTCGGCATCGGTGCCGAGATGCTCAAAGATTACATAGTGGTCGGGATCTATACTCCAGGAATAATCAGCATAATCTTTGAGAATATCCACCCGGTCTTGTTGGTAGGCATTGGTGCAAGCCTCGTCATTGGCTGTGCAGTTTTGAGTAAAACCTTTGGTCAGATCCCAACGGAAACCGTCTATTTTGAATTCTTCTATCCAGTATTTAACCACATGTTTGACATATTCTTTGGTGATGTCCTGTGCATGGTTAAAGTCGTAGCCTACGCTGTAAGCATGTGTTGCGGTTTGGTTGAAGTAAGGATTGACACTACTGGGGTTACCCCAACCGTCATCATCAGGATCTGTCATCCACATACGTACCATAGGGTTTCTGCCGTAGGCATGGTTAAAGGCTATGTCGAGAATAACGGCAATGCCGTTTTGATGACAAACATCAATTAGTTCTTTGAGTTTATTGGCAGGACCGTAGAATTTGTCTAAGGCCATATGAAAGGCAGTATTATACCCCCAACTTTCATTGCCTTCAAATTCCATGACAGGCATGAGCTCAATAGCATTGATGTTTAGATTTTTAAAATAATTTATCCGGTCAATCAGGTTTTGAAATGTCCTGTTGGTATCAAAATCCCTGATTAATGCTTCGTAAGCGATAAGATCTTCTTTTTTGGGTTTTTCAAAGTCTGTCACTTGCCAGGCATAAGGGGTCTGTCCGGTTTGTAACACAGTTACTTCGCGCTCCTGTCCGTCAGGATATGCCGGTAGGTCAGGGTAGGAGGATGCGGGGATATATTGGTCGTCAAACGGGGATAAGACCAATGTGGAAAAGGGGTCAGCCGTTTTGACCAATTCAGGCGCATTGGAGACCGGAGTGGTTTCAAATACCCAATATTGATAGGTGTAAAGTTCACCGGGAGTTAACCCGGTTAAGGTCAACCAGAATTTTCCGGTAACCGGATCTGTTTTCATCAAATCAGCTGATAAAGGTTGCCAGTTGTTAAAACTACCGGCAATATAGACGAAGTCTTTGAGGGGCGCTGTGAGTACCAGTGTGGCTTGTGTAGGGTCAGTAGTGTTGTAGTTGATTCCGTCAACCATGTTTTCTGGCATATTTTCAGCAATGGATTCAGGCTGGATAATCAGGTCAAATGCATTGGTTATAGTTGTATTATTCTGGGTAGTTTCCAGCGTACAGAAGGCATTTTCAGTGATGTTTGTCAAAGTGTACTCAAAATTACTATCTGTTTCTGTGGATTGGGTGGTCAAAACCCCATTGACGTATAGTGTGTATGTCGCTGAACCATTAGTATTTGTCGCTGATATAGTAAATGAATCACCGGTGTTTAACAAGACTGTAGGCTCCGTTGGGCTGGTCAAGGTAACTGTAAAAGCCCCGACTTCTGTATAGATGTCCTGTGATTTTTTATCACCTGTACCATCCTTGGCCTTGATCAGACAGCCAAATTTACCAATACCTGTTCTGTTAAAAAAAGTCTGAGGGATAAAGGTCATGGTGTAGGTATCTGTGTCAGCATTGTAGGTAAATTTGTTAGCTTCATTAGAATTGGTCCAACTGCCGTTTGTAGGGCAATCCTGAGCGTTTTCATCGTTAGTGTCATAACTCCATGCCCAGATATACAACGAATGGTCTGTCACACCCCAAATGGATTCGTTGAGACTATTACCGTAAATCGTGATGGTCACTGACTCTGTCTCGTCAAAAGCGACAGGAGAAAAATCATAGGTTACAGTTTGCTGTTGCGCCCATATGTAGATGGGACATAAGACTAAAAAGAGTATTTTTTTCATGCTTATAAAGTTATAAAAAAAACTGCACGTCCTTTACGTGCAGTTTTTCTAGTTGTCCCGGCTTATTATTGCCAAGGATATATACCAAGCGTAGGGGGGGTGACGCTTAGGTTGAGTTCAATATTATAAATACCGGCAGATACCGGAATATTACCTGCATTGTCAGAGCTTAATAAGTATAAGTCTCCTTGCATACCACCATCACCATAATTCAGAGCCCAGGCATCGTTTTGGCGTATTTTTATTTCACCCTCGACAAGTGTAATACCGTTGATATAATACATGCCATCGTTGTTACCAAAGTCCGGTAAGAATTTGGTGTCAGGACCATCCCAACCATTAGGTGTGGCAGAGCCTACCAAGCCCCATACGTCCATACTTTCAAAAGCATAGGTTTGTTCTACAGGATTAAAAGTTACCACATAATGGCCGGCAGGAACTTCAATATTATCTCCATCGCCATCTAATGTCCCGTCAGCACCGTTGTCTCCGTAATTTTCAGCCCAGCTTTCATTTTTTCTGAATTTAACTGATGCATCTTCAGGGAAACTGATGACTGCTTTCCAATCGTCTGCATATGGATTGTAAGTCAGTTTGTGATCCGGTGCGTTCCAATCATTAAATGATCCAACCAATCCCCATGAATAAGGTTCTATAGCGTACGTTAAAGTGTTTAGGTTAATAGTGAATTTATAGGTTCCGGCTGTTATGGCAATGTTGTCACCACCTTCGTCTAATGTGCCGTCTCCACCATTATCACCATAGTTAAGAGTCCATTCATTATTTGTTCTGAATTTTACAGAACCATCTTTTACAGTACCATAAGCAACGTAGATTCCATCAACACCGGTAGTCCAGAAAGGAATATCCTTGATAGGGGTCGTAGCGGTTGCTTCCCAACCACCCGGAGTGGCATCACCTACAACACCCCATTCTGTGGATAGATCCAAACTGGTAGCAAAAGCTGTGACGGTCATTTGTACAGGTTCTGAATACAAATGTTTATAGTTGCTCAATATGGTTTCAACAATTACATCAATAACTGTTTCTGCTTCAGGTTCTACGCCGAGAGCCAGTAGTTTGGCATTTAATTCACCTACACTCAAGGTTTTTGAGAATTCTGCACCGGCAATAAATTTTTGTGCATCTGTAACTCCTTGTCCTGTAAAATTGATGAGGACATTATAAGTGGCTGCGGCGTCATAACCAAAGTCGGGTTCTGTCCAGGATACAGTAACGGCATCTTCACTAGCATTCTCTCCTAACAGGACAACGGCATTGTCTGATAATGTCACTACAGAATTGGCATTTGGGTTGAGTTCCACTATTTCTTTTTCCTCACAACTTGTCACAAGGGCAAGTAAGCCAAAAAAGAAGAGTGATTTAAGAATTATATTTTT
>PDQD01000063.1 GCA_002747695.1 Flavobacteriia bacterium | reverse complement strand
ACTGTCATTCATAGTTTTGAAAAACAAGTTGTTGACGGATGGGAATACCTGTATCAGAACGGGAACCAGGTAGTGGATAGCTTAGGCAACCCAATCAAAGTCGATAAATATATAACGGTTCATGCTGAGGTCGAGGAAACTTTTCAGGAAAAAGATGCCATGATCGACGGTATGATCGAATTAATCTATCTACCTACAAACGAAAGAATCGATTACGAAAAACTCTTTAGCGAATTTGCGTTTAGAAATCATTTTATCATTGTAGAAGGTGATGAGAGAGCATTGGATGAAGAATTCATAGCCATCATGCCCAATGACTTTATACCATTTCCATCAAATGAACAAATGGTGTATGATTGCGGAGAAGATATTAAAAAGCAATTAAAGACTTTACTTAGAAGGAGATTTTAGCTTCTGAGTGTTTGAAATAGAAATTTAACAGTCAAAAATAAGCCCGAAGGATCATGTTATCAGCTATCTTTTGGGCTTTTTTATTGTTGTTTTCTGTTATTCAATTCATCTTTGACTGTTTTAATAATCTTCAATTGCAAAGGAAGAATGGCAACACTTGCAATCGCTATAACCAACAAAGCAGGTATTCTGACACGTTTCAGAGTTCTGCTTTTTTGTTTTGGTTTTGATCTGATTTTAGTTCCAAATAATTATTGCATCCCAGAGTTATATAGTATAACGGGTACAATATAACAAGCCCGGCAAGTATTAAAAAAATAATACTTTTAGTAAACATAAAAAGTATTATAAAAAGGAACATAACAACTCTTATCGCGTCTTCATACGGAAAACTGCTTAAAGTCAATGTGACATCCTTATTTTCATCAAGATCCACTTTAACCACAGGACTTCCACACCAACCTGACTTTGCGTGAACTTCGTGTGTTCCTTCGGCTACTTCATATTCTTTTGTTTCTTTTTTTATCGCTCCGACCTCTTTACCATCAATATAAAGCTTTGCCGGTTTATGACTGATTATTCTGATTTTTGCCATTGAATTTTATAAATTTTAAACAATATATTTTTTGCTCGCCAAAGATATATTATTTACTATAAACTAAAGTGTTTGTGTTTCTAAATGTTTTCCCGCTTTTGCTACCTATCTGTTTTCAATTTAATTTTCTATTTAGCGTAATTTCTTTTAAATTTTATTCCGAACGATTTAGATTAACGCTTTCTAAAAAAAGCATAATGCCATTAGAAATATAGAATTACCCCTCTTTTAAATGCTTATCCACATCTTTGAATGGCTTTATCTTCCTTTTTCCTTCTTTTATCTCTTTATGAACTAGTAAAAACATTTTCTCATACTTCTCAAATTCCTTTGCTTTCATTGGTTTTCGTTGGGCAACAAAATCGGTTTCTGCCCGATCTTCTGGTTCATGGGTTTATAAGAGATAAATAATTCCTTGATGTTAACAGTCAAAAATTCAGCAATTTTATATTCGTCATCTATCCTCGGTTGTCTTTTGTTGCGAACATATAATTAAAGTATAGTGTAAATTTTCCTCAATTACTTTCAGCTATCCAAAAATCCCCCCTAATCTAAAGCTTCTTTTTATCCGATTCATATTGTTTTTTAACTGACTTAGACAGATTCATATTTTCAATTCTAAGGTCTGTTTTCTCATTCCAATCACAAATGGTGTATGATTGCGGAGAAGATATTAAATAGCAATTAAAGACTTTACTTAAAAGGAGATTTTAGCTTCTGAGTGTTTGAAATAGAAATTTAACAGTCAAAAAATAAGCCCGAAGGATCATGATGTTATCAGCTATCTTTTGGGCTTTTTATTGTTATTCTCTGTTATTCAATTCATCTTTGACTGTTTTAATAGTCTTCAATTGCAAAGGAAGAATGGCAACACTTGCAAGCGCAATTACCAACAAAGCGATGAATATAGCTTTATTCTCTTTCAGTACAATACCGTAAATAGAAAGTATAAATAATAAAGTAATGGAAAGAATAAGAGCTGCACTGATTCCTTTCATTATTTTTATCAGCGATTCCAATTCTTTTTTAGTTCTGTTTTTAAGATCAAAATTTTTCATGTCTGTTCTATTTATAATTTGTCGCCAACAAGGTAAACCTCAATAACTGATTGTTGCGGGTATCATCATACTAATGTCTGCTAAAGTATCTACCTCATAAAAGCCTCGTTAACTAAAACACTAATCTCACATAGATAATGTTTACGGCGTTTTAATTCACTTATTTTTCTGCAAAAACCAATGCTAAGCCTAATAGTGTCAGGACACTTATTTTACACCATTTGGTAATCGTCCAAAACTTAGGATTATTGACAAATGTAGTCAACTTACCGGATAAAACAGCTATCACACTAAAAATTAATAAGGCTTGAACCATAAAAATCAGTCCGAGAATAATCATCTGAAGTCTTACATTATAACCGTCCGGACTTATAAACTCCGGAAAAAAAGCTATAAAAAATAAAGCCACCTTAGGGTTTAACACATTCATCAAAAAGCCTTTTTTAATCAGGGACAATCTGCTTGCTTTGTGAGGCTTAGCGTTTGTTTCTAAATCTAAAACAGTTCTTTTTTCTTTAAAAGCCATAAAAGCTAAATAGAACAAATATATTGCCCCCAGATATTTAATGGTCGAAAAAGCCAACTCAGATTTTTGAATAATAATTGACAGTCTGGTTGCCACAGCCATAGTATGTACAAGTACCCCCAGAGACAAACCTATGGATATCCCAATACCATTGTTACGCCCTTTGGTAATACTCTCTGTCAGTACAAACAGATTATCTGGACCGGGCATCAATGTAAGAATTACCGATGCGCCTATAAACGATAATAATAAATCAATTGACATTTTTAAAATCTTGTGTTTGGATTATGATTGGAGCTAAATCATTTTACTGTCAATCAAACAATTTATCCTAATCTTTTTAGGGAAAACTCTTATTGATTCTATTATCAACAGTCAAAAGGTATTTGGCAAATTAACAGTACCAACGGATAAAACCTACAGCGTTTACCCTTTACGCCCAAAGACTTCGTCAGCGACCCGTTTGATGGTTCTGCCTTTACCCATAGAGTAGTAATGCAGAATAGGCACGCCGTTAGACATTAATTCCTGAGATTGTTCTATACACCAGTGCACCCCGACATCCTCCACTTCTTTTTTAGTTTTAGCGGCTTGTAAGCGTTCCACTAATATCTCAGGCAAATCCAGATGGAAACGCTGTGGAATAACTGTCATTTGACGGGTCGTAACAATAGGTTTTAAACCCGGAATAATCGGAACATCAATACCAATCTCCCGGCATTTACGCTCAAACTCAAAAAACTTTTGGTTATCAAAAAACATCTGGGTAATGATATAATCAGCGCCGTTATCCACTTTTCTTTTAAGATTTCTCAAATCAGCATCCAAACTTGGCGCTTCCACATGCTTTTCGGGATAACCGGCAACCCCAATACAAAAGTTGGTTTTGGCATGTCCCTCTGTTTCTTCATACAAATACTGCCCTTTGTTTAAGTTACTGATTTGCTCAACTAACTCAGAGGCATATGCGTGTCCTCCTTTTTCAGGTTTAAAATAGACCTCAGAAGCTTTGGCATCACCACGAAGAGCCATGACATTATCCAATCCCAGAAAATGAATATCGATCAAATGTACTTCGGTTTCTTCTTTGGTAAAGCCACCGGACAAAATATGCGGTACCGCATCCACTTCGTAATGATTGTTTATCGCAGCACAAATACCCACTGTTCCCGGACGATGACTGACCGCTACTTTTCTTAACAAACCACCCGGTTGCTCTATGTATTTATAATCCTGCCTGTGGTAAGTCACATTGATATACAACGGGTCAAAGGGCATCAAAGGATCTATACCGTCAAAAACCGATTGTATGGTTTCGCCTTTTTTAGGCGGTAAAATCTCAAATGAAAACCTTGTTTTCCCTTGATTTTGCAGGATATGGTCTGTTATTTTCATTTTGCTTCTATTAGTTTATGATTAAACTGTTTGTAAGTATCCTCATTATTTTAACTTAAATTAGGCAATAGCCATTTACGAGCTTCGTCTTCTGAAATCCCTCGGCGTTTGGCGTAAGCCGCTAATTGATCCTCTTTGATCTTACCCACGCCGAAATAGCGGGCTTCAGGATGGGCGAAATAATACCCCGACACCGTCGCCGACGGATACATCGCCCGACTTTCCGTCAACCGAACACCTATTTTCTCTTCAACATCCAGGAGCCTAAAAATAGTATCTTTTTCTAAATGATCCGGACACGCCGGATAACCGGGTGCCGGTCTGATACCTTTGTATTTCTCTGCAATCAAATCTTCATTTTTCAAACGCTCGTCGCTGCCATAACCCCAGTATTGCGTTCTGATTTGTTTGTGTAAATATTCTGTGGCAGCTTCTGCAATACGGTCACCCAGAGCCTGAACCATGATGGCATTGTAATCATCATCCCGGTCTTTGTAAGCATTGGCCAGAACCTCTACCCCCTTGCCGGCAGTCACACAAAAACAACCGACATAATCCGGAACATTGACCGCTGTGGGCGCTATAAAGTCTGATAACGATCTGTTAGGTCTGCCATTGATCTTCTGGCTTTGTTGACGAAGGGTTTCAAACACAGCAATAGGTTTTTGACGGTCTTCTGTTTCATACACCAATATTTGATCATCTTCATTGGCATTAGCGGGAAACAAACCAAAAACACCTTGCGGCTTAAATTTTTGTTGTTTGATAATGTCATCCAACATGTCCTGAGCTTCGTTATAGAGTTTTTGAGCTTCTTCGCCTACGGTTTTATTCTTTAATATTTTAGGAAACCTTCCGTGCAACTGCCAACTTCTAAAAAATGGCGTCCAGTCTATATAATCCCTCAGAACGTTTAAATCAAATTCCAACGTTTTCAGACCTAAAAAATGGGGTTTTACAGGCTGTTCCACAGACCAATCAATGGCTGTTTTATTGGCTTTTGCCTCTGTATAAGACAGGTATTTACGCTTGTTTTTAATACCGAGAAACTGTTCTCTTATACGTTTGTATTCATCTCTCAAATGTGCTTTAAAGGCTTTGTTATCCTTTTTGTCCAATACGCTACGTAATACACCAACGACACGCGAAGCGTCCTGTACATGAACTACAGTGTTATTGTATTCAGGATCTATTTTGACCGCTGTATGCGATTTACTGGTCGTAGCTCCACCGATGAGCAACGGCATTTCAAATTTTTCTGCTTGCATCTCTTTGGCAAGGTGTACCATTTCGTCCAATGAAGGCGTAATCAAACCACTCAAACCTATTGCATCGACTTTTTCCGCTTTGGCTGTGGCAATAATTTTTTCCGGTGGCACCATGATACCCAGATCAATCACTTCGTAATTATTACTGGATAATACCACACTTACGATGTTTTTCCCTATATCATGCACATCGCCTTTGACCGTTGCCAATAGGATTTTACCGGAGCTGTTAGTACCGGATTGCGAATGCTCAATATGCGGTAAGACATATGACACAGCTTTTTTCATCACCCTTGCGGATTTGACCACTTGTGGTAAAAACATCTTACCGCTACCAAATAAATCACCTACCACGTTCATCCCATTCATCAGAAAAATTTCAATGACTCCTATGGGCTTTTCTGAAACTTTTATGGCTTCGGTAATATCTTCTTCTATATACGTATCAATCCCTTTGACCAGCGCATGTGTTATTCTGTTTTGCAAAGGTTCGTGTCGCCAAGCAATATCCTCTACGGTCGTGGTTTTGGTCTGCTTGACATTTTCGGCAAAAGCCAATAAACGTTCTGTAGCATCCTCACGTCTGTCCAGTATAACATCTTCAACTTTTTCCAGCAACTCCGGTTCTATATCATCATAAACCTCCAGC
The DNA here is from genome assembly GCA_002747695.1 of Flavobacteriia bacterium. Lineage (GTDB taxonomy): Bacteria > Bacteroidota > Bacteroidia > Flavobacteriales > Flavobacteriaceae. Next base: position 4,585 of record PDQD01000063.1, on the reverse strand, counting down.
ATACCGGGGTTGACAATTCCCATATTCATACCGGCTTTGATGGCATGATACAAGAATACTGAGTGCATCGCTGAACGTACCGTTTCATTCCCCCTGAATGAAAATGACACATTACTCAAACCACCACTTACACTACAACATGGAAAGTTTTCTTTGACCCAAGCCGTAGCTTCAATAAAGTCAAGGGCATTGCGTCTATGCTCAGGCATACCGGTCGCCACAGGAAAAATATTGAGGTCAAAGATAATGTCTTGTGGTGGAAACTTGACTTTTTCAGTTAATATCTTATAAGAACGGGCTACTATTTCCAATCTTCGTTCATAGTTATCCGCTTGTCCTTGCTCATCAAATGCCATGACAATGACAGCCGCACCGTAATACTTGATCAGGGTTGCATGATTGATAAACGCTTCTTCACCTTCTTTTAGACTGATGGAATTCACCACACCCTTCCCCTGAATAACCTGTAAGGCTGCTTCTATAATCTCCCATTTTGAGCTGTCCACCATAATCGGGACACGGGCGATATCGGGTTCTGAAGCAATCAGATTCAGGAATGTCACCATAGACTGTTTCCCATCAATCATCCCATCATCCATATTGATGTCTATGATTTGGGCACCGTTTTCCACCTGATGTCTTGCCACTGATAAGGCCTCTTCAAATTTTTCTTCTTTGATCAGACGCAGAAACTTTCGTGAGCCGGCTACATTGGTACGTTCACCTACATTGATGAAATTACTTTCGGGCGTAATGATTAAGGGTTCTAAACCCGATAACATCAGTGGTGGACATTGTGTATGTTGAGTATTCTTCATTTCTATAATAATCAGCCTGTTGGCATAGCGTTCATGACATGCATTAATCGTTCAAATGACACAGGCTAGTCGTATTGGTCATAAAACCACAGTTTATACAACAGATTTTCAGGCTATATTACAAAGTATATGCCATGTTATAAAATCTGTGGTTACACCCATTAGTTTGATAGTTTTCTCGGTTGATAATTCTTTGCCATGTCTGCCATGACTTTAATATGTTCATTAGTCGTGCCACAACACCCTCCTATGATATTCACCAGACCTTTATCCAGATAAGGTTTGACTTTTTTTCCCATGGCTTCCGGAGTTTCGTCATATTCTCCAAAAGCATTAGGTAAACCTGCGTTGGGGTATGCCGAAACATAACAAGGGGCTTTTTGGGCTAATATTTCTACATAAGGCATCAATTGGGTCGCTCCCAAAGCACAATTAAAACCAATGGACAGTAAATCCACATGTGATAAAGATACTAAAAAAGCTTCCGGTGTCTGTCCTGACAGCATACGACCGGCAGCATCGGTAATCGTACCACTGACCATCACAGGAATTTTTATGCCTCGTCTATCCTGAATTTCCTGAATCCCAAACAGAGCTGCTTTAGCATTGAGCGTATCAAAAACCGTTTCTATCAACAACAGATCCACACCGCCATCGAGTAAGGCTTCAACTTGCTCTGCGTAAGACTGTTTCAGGTCTTGAAAAGTAACAGCCCTATACGCCGGATTTTCCACATCCGGTGACATGCTCGCCATTTTATTGGTCGGTCCCAGAGAACCGGCAACAAACCTTGGTTTATCGGGGTTTTTAGCCGTAAACTCATCGGCAGCTTGTCTGGCCAGTACCGCCGACTGATAATTCATTTCGTACACCAAACCCTCCATCTGATAATCTTCCATAGAAATGGTATTGGCCGAAAAGGTATTGGTCTCTATAATATCAGCGCCGGCTTCCAAATATTTGGCATGAATGGTTTTAATCGCCTCCGGTTGGGTAAGGGACAAAATATCATTGTTACCCTTGATAGGGCTCTCCCAATCTTTAAACAATTCCCCCCTGAAATCTTCCTCCGTAAAACGATACTGTTGCAACATGGTTCCTGTCGCTCCATCCAATATCAATATCCGTTGCTCTAATGCTTGTCTAATGTCTTTTTGCATGTTTCTATTCTAATATTTGCCCTGGCATTTTCAATGAATCACCCTAAAAACGGCTTATCTATTCAAGACCCGCTTTTAGTAGTCTGATTCACGTGGCAAAATTAACAATTTACAGACAACAACATTATCCGTTGACTATTCTCTTAATTACCCATAATTAGTCATATTAATTGGAACCTATACAACTGATGAATAGCATTTTACAAATAACAGTAAGACAATTCACTACACCTGACCACTGAATAAACAGAAGCTTCTGGTTGCTCACGTGTACAAATCTCTTGTCTATCAACCAAAGTATGTATTGGGTGCATACAGAGGGCGCAACGTCAACAAAACATCTGATATTTTTTCAGTTTTACATTAATAAAACCTATAGATTTCTGTTAATATTTTGACTATTTTTCTTATCAGATTGTTGAATTGCGTTGTGACAGTATTTTTTGTTTGAAAAAATTCGTATTTTGGCAAACCAATTTTAATTACACGACAGATGACAGATAAAGCTACCAGATTATTTGATTTTCCCTACATTCAATTAGAAAAATACAATCTCGAGAAAGCATTAGTTACTAAATATCACGGCAAGTGGGTCAGTATTAGCAGTCGTGAATATGTGGATCAAATCAATACTATCTCACGTGCTTTATTGCGTCTTGGCGTCAAAAAAAATGATAAAATTGCGATAATCTCCAGCACCAACAGAACCGAGTGGAACGTTCTGGATCATGCTGTATTGCAATTGGGCGCGCAAGATGTTCCTATTTACCCTACGATAACAGATAGTGAATACGCCTATATTTTCAACCACTCTGAAGCCACCTATTGTTTTGTGTCGGATATTGAAGTCTATAACAAAGCTAAAAAGGCACAGGAAACATCACCTCAGATCAAGGAAATTTATTCATTTGACGAAATTCCGGGATGTAAAAATTGGAAAGAATTGATGGAATTGGGTAAAGATCCATCCAATCAGGATGAAGTAGAACAATCTAAAGCCGGTGTTAAACCGGAAGATTTGGCTACTATTATTTATACGTCCGGAACAACCGGCGTTCCCAAAGGCGTCATGCTGTCCCATAACAATATTGTATCCAATGTCAATGATTCTATGCCAAGATTACCCATAAAGCCTGGTAACACTGTTGGTTTCAGCTTTTTACCGGTTTGTCATTCTTTTGAGCGTATGTTGCATTACTTCTATACCGGTGTTGGTGTTACGCTTTACTTTGCTGAGTCGATAGATAAAATATCCGATAACATCAAAGAAGTCAGGCCTCATATTATGACGGCCGTTCCCCGTGTATTAGAAAAAGTCTATGACAGCATCATTGATAAAGGTAATAGCCTGAAAGGGATCAAAAAAATGTTGTTTTTCTGGGCTACCGGACTGGGATTAAGATACAAGCCTTACGGTGAAAATGGCTGGTGGTATGAAAAAAAGTTGGCCTTAGCGCGTAAACTTATTTTCAGCAAATGGAAAGAGGGGCTTGGTGGAAGATTAGACTATATTGTATCCGGAAGTGCAGCCTTGCAAGAGCGTATTGCCCGTATATTTACAGCTGCCGGTTTGACCATTATGGAAGGTTATGGATTGACTGAGAGTTCGCCGGTTATCAGTGTCAATGCTATGAGAGACAATCTGTATAAGTTTGGAACTGTAGGAACACCGATCAGACATGTAGAAGTAAAAATTGCAGATGACGGTGAAATTCTTTGCAAAGGGCCTAATGTTATGATGGGTTACTATAAAGACCCTGAACGTACGGCAGATGTTATGACCGGAGAATGGTTACATACAGGAGATAAAGGTAATTTGGATAAAGACGGTTTTTTATCAATTACCGGTAGGAAAAAAGAAATTTTTAAAACTTCAGGAGGTAAATATATCTCTCCAGCTCTTTTAGAAAATGAGTTTAAGAAAAGTCACTTTATTGAGCAAATACTTGTCGTTGGTGAAGGCAAAAAAATGCCCGGGGCATTTATACAACCGGACTTTAAATTTATCAAAGCCTGGGGCAAACGTAAAGGCATCGATCTTCCTGAAAGTAATGAAGAGATTGTCAAACACCCCAGAGTTATCAATCGTATTCAAAAAGACGTTGACCACTATAACGAAAGATTTTCCCAGTGGGAAAAAGTGAAAAAGTTTGAATTGATTGCTGAAGAATGGACTATAGAAAACGGTTTACTTACACCTACTCTTAAAACCAAGCGTAATGTCATCATGGAACGTTACCAACACTTATGTGATAAGATTTATAATGAGTAACTAAGGGATTAAAAACATACATTTCTGTTGTTTTTAAAGCAGAATAGGACTAATACATAATCTTAATGTGATATTTTTTCCGCGATTCGTCCTGTAACTCACCTTCTCTCATCCAGGGGTTTAAAAACTTAAGGTCTTTATAGCTCATATTGTAGCTTTTGGCAAAGCCTGCTAAATCTGTAATGGTGGTATCGACTACTACTTCATAATGTGGCGGCATAGTATACAGATCAGCTGGTGAAAAATGAAAACCGTACTTCTGAGGGTTTGTCATGATTTCTTTGACTGCCAGAATACGCGGCACATATCTGGCCGTTTCATTGATCAAAAGAAGA